>CAJWDO010000039.1 GCA_913031555.1 uncultured Alphaproteobacteria bacterium
GTACTCGAAATGATAATCGGCCCAATTACAGAGGTCTCAGGCATGCTCTCTCAATTGGTTCTGCCGGGCGATAATCCCGACGTAGCTGGGCTAGTTATGCGCCACGAGAATGGCGCCGTCTCGACACTGAACGCGGGATATGCGTCGGCAGGCGAAAATTATGTGATGAACATTTATGGTAAAAAGGCCTCCGCACTTTATACGCTCTCGACGGGCATGCATTATTTGGAGCAAGGTGACAAAGCCCCCGAACATGTCCCATTTGAGAAAAACGATACTATCGCCGAGCAAATGGAAGAGTTCGGAGTCTGTATCCGCGACAACTTGGAACCCGAGGTGGGTGGTGAATGGGCATCCCGATCCCTGGCCGTTATTCGAGCTGGCGTGAAGTCAGCCACAGAGCGCCGGGTAGTTACCATCGACGAAATTATGGAAACGGGTGAGTAGCCAGATCACGCTCTCTTCGCCGTTTGCTACGCCTGGAGGCTCACGGAGAGCCATCGATTTCTGCACAAACATTTTGTGCGACCAGGGGAACAGAAATGTAATAGCGATGGCCTATTTTTAGCAGAGCCGGTAGACGGACAATCCATCATTTTTAATTGGATTAGCCTGAAGCGATAATAGCCTGCCTGGGCTTGTCGACGTGGGCCAATTTGCTAATCTGCTGCAAAACCATTGAATGGATTACTATTGCTGTGAATAGACCTCTCAAAATCAATATTATTGGCGGCGGGCCTGGCGGCCTGTATTTCTCTCTTTTAATGAAACTCGCGGATGCCCGGCACGATATTACTATTTATGAACGCAACCAAGCAGGCGATACATTTGGCTTTGGTGTCGTCTTCTCCGATGAAACCCTCGACAACTTTATCGGACAGGATCAAGAAACCTACCGACAAATCCGGGAGGCTTTCGCCTATTGGGACGAGATTGAGGTACGCTATAAAGGCGCCCGAATTCGATCCGGCGGCCATGGGTTTGCCGGCATGTCCCGGCAAAAATTGCTAGGTATTCTGCAGGGGCGCTGCCGGGATGTGGGCGTCAAAATGCAATTTGGGCACGACATTACCGACATTTCGGCGCATCGAGACGCAGATTTGTTGCTAGGCTCGGACGGCGTCAACAGTCTGGTGCGGGAGACTTATAAAGACAGCTTCAAACCGACCATTGATATGCGCCTCACCAAGTTTGTTTGGCTTGGCACAACGCAGAAATTTGATGCCTTCACCTTTATTTTCAAATCCAACGAACACGGGTGGTTTTACAACCACGCTTATCAATATGGTCAAGGTGTTGGAAAAGCTGGCGCCACCTGGATTTTAGAGACCCATGAAGATACCTGGAAAAAGGCTGGACTGGACCAGGCGAGTGAAGAACAGACGCTGGCCTATTTTGAAGAATTGTTCGCTGAGGAATTAGATGGACATAAGCTAATTTCTAACAAATCCATCTGGCGTAACTTTCCCGTCGTCTCAAATGAAAGCTGGCATCATGAGAATGTGGTGCTGATTGGAGACGCGGCGCATACCGCACAGTTTTCAATCGGGTCCGGCACCAAAATCGCCATGGAGGGGGCCATTGCCCTGGCTCAATCTCTAAACGAAGAGGGGTCTGTCGACCAGGCCATTTTGGCCTACGAGGGCAAGCGCCAGATGGAGGTTGCACGATTGCAACGGAGTGCTCTCGTCAGCCTGCAATGGTACGAGCATGCCCGACGATTCAACACCATGAAACCGGCACAATATGCCTTTAATTTCCTGACCCGCTCAAAGGGCGTCACCTATGAAAATCTGACACTCCGTGATCCGGCCTACGGCAACGGAATCAACGAGTGGTTCGCCGATCTAGTGAACACGGAACAGGGTTTCAACATACCCAATACCCCCTTCCCGGCACCCATGTTTACCCCGTTCAGGATAGGAAAAATGGTCGTGCCGAACCGGGTCATGGTCTCACCTATGTGCCAATATTCGGCCGAAGATGGTACGCCCACTGATTGGCATATGGTTCATCTCGGCGGCATGGCCGTGGGCGGCGCGGGATTGGTGTATACGGAAATGACAAATGTCTCGCGGGAAGGCCGAATAACGCCGGGGTGCGCTGGGATGTATCAGGACGCGCATGTTCCTGCCTGGAAACGCATCGTCGAGTTTGTCCATACCAACAGCCAGGCCAAGCTATGCATGCAACTGGCCCATGCGGGCCGGAAAGGGTCTACGAAATTGCCCTGGTATGGCAGTGATGAGCCCCTGGATGAGGGCAATTGGAAAATTCTATCCGCCTCCGCCATTCCTTTCAAACCCGGGAGCGACACACCTCAGGAAATGAACCGTTTGGACATGGACAAGGCGCGCGATGATTTCGTTGCTGCCGCCAAACGGGCCGACGAAGCTGGCTTTGACATGATCGAATTGCATATGGCACATGGGTATTTGCTGAGCTCCTTCATTTCGCCCCTGTCAAACAATCGCTTGGACGAATATGGAGGCAGCCTTGAGAACCGCCTTCGCTATCCTCTGGAGGTGTTCACAGCGATGCGTGCCACATGGCCTTCCCAAAAACCAATGTCGGTACGGATCTCGGCCACCGACTGGGCAGGCGACAGCGGCGTTGACGGGAGCGAGGCGGTCGAGATCGCCGAGGCCTTTCGCCAGGCAGGTGTCGATATCGTCGATGTTTCGGCAGGCCAGACATCTATCGAGGCCCGCCCGATTTACGGGCGCATGTTCCAGACACCGTTTTCAGACCGGATCCGCAACGAGCGCAATATCCCGACTATGGCAGTTGGCAATATTTACGAACCGGACCACGTCAACTCTATCCTGATGGCGGGTCGCGCCGACCTTGTCTGTCTGGCGCGCCCACATCTTGCCAATCCCTACTGGACGCTTCACGCCGCCGCCGCGCTCGGCGATGACAGCGTGGCATGGCCGGATCCATATCTTCCCGGCCGCGACCAATTGCGACGACTGTCAGAGCGAGGCGAGGGATTTGGACTTTCCGTATGAAGCGCCGGTAAGGTGCCGGTTATGTGGGCAGGACCGGAATGCAGGCCAGAAATGTGGAGGAAGATGTGGATTTGTCACATAGAACGGTTCTCGTGACGGGAGGCGGCAGCGGGCTTGGCCGCGAGCTGGCGGTCGAATTCGCTGGCGCTGGCGCCAGTGTCCATATCTGCGGACGTCGCCGGGAGCCGCTGGATACCCTTGCAGCCGGACATGACACCATTACCGCACACCAGCTCGACGTCACCGACGAGGGTGCCACCGAGACGATGTTCGACGCCATTGGCCCGGTTGAGATTGTGATCGCCAACGCCGGCATTGCTGGAAGCGCGCCGCTGCACCGGACGACCAGCGAGATGTGGCACCAGATGATGGCGGTTAATCTGACAGGTTGCTTCCTGACCTTCCGTGCCGGTCTACAGCGTCTTCGGGCCGCAAAGGCGGAATGGGGCCGCCTCATCGCCATTTCGTCGACCACCGGCCTTTCGGGTCATAAATATGCGAGCGCCTACAGCGCCTCGAAACATGGTGTCAACGGACTGGTCCGGTCCGCCGCGGCAGAACTCGCCGGTAGCGGCATCACCGCCAATGCCCTGTGTCCAGGCTATCTCGATACCGAAATGACCGCCCGCAGCATCGACAACATTATCGCCAAGACCGGCAAGAGCCGGCAGGAGGCCGTTGATATTCTGGCCGGAATGAGCCCTCTTGGCCGGCTGATTACACCTGATGAGGTCTGCAAGGCGGCGCTGTGGTTGTGTGGCCCGGGGTCGGATGCCGTCAATGGGCAGACGATCGCCATAAATGGTGGTGAAAGATGAACCTGCATTCGACTGTTGCGACACGCAATGACTCCGGGAAGGAAGGTGCGGCAGCACTGTCGAAACAGCGGCTGCGGGTCTGGCTGCGACTGCTGGAAAAGAACCGCGGGACACTAGGACAGCTTCGCGCGTCACTGCGGGCCGAGTTCAATACCACCCTACCTCGGTTCGATGTGATGGCCACGCTTGACCGTCATCGTGAAGGGTTGCGAATGAGTCATCTTTCGGCCCATCTGAAGGTCTCGAACGGCAATGTGACCGGCATTGTCGACAGTCTGATCCAAGAGGGCCTTGTAACGCGCGAGGTTGTCCATGAAGACAAGCGCGCCGCGACAGTGCGTCTGACGCCACTTGGCGTTGAGCGTTTCTCCCTCATGGCCTGCGCCCACGAGGCGTGGATCGACTCCATCTTTTCACGGCTGGACGGTGATGCGCTGGAGCAGCTCTCAAGCCTTCTGGATCAACTTCAAGGAGATGCCAAGTGACCACAATGCGAAATTATGCACCGACGCATTTCAACTGGCGGTGGGACGCGCGCATTGCCACCGTCAGCCTTTATGGTGCCGCACGCAAGAACCCGCTGACCTTTGAGAGCTATACCGAACTTCGCGACATGTTTCGCGAACTGCCCTACGCCGAGGATGTCGATGCGGTGCTGCTGACCTCGAATGAGGGAAATTTCTGCTCTGGCGGTGATGTGCATGACATTATCGGGCCGCTCGTCGAGATGGACATCACGCAGCTGCTTGCCTTCACCCGCATGACGGGCGATCTGGTCAAGGCGATGCTGTCCTGCGGCAAGCCTGTCATCGCTGCCGTTGATGGCAGCTGTGCCGGTGCTGGTGCGATCCTGGCGATGGCCGCAGACATGCGGCTTGCCACCCCAAGGGCGAATGTCGCCTTTCTGTTCACACGCGTCGGCCTCGCAGGCTGTGACATGGGGGCATGCGCATTGTTACCGCGCATCATCGGTCAGGGACGCGCCGCCGAACTGCTGTATACCGGCAGGACGCTGCAGGCTGACGAGGGGCTGGCCTGGGGCTTCTGGAACGCTGTTCATCCTGTTAAGGAAATAGACGCCGCTGCCCGCACTTTGGCGGAGCGCATTTCCAGTGGCCCGAATTTCGCGCATATGATGACCAAGACCCAGCTCAATCAGGAATGGTCAATGAGTCTGGAAACAGCCATCGAGAGCGAGGCGCAGGCGCAGGCAATTTGCATGCAGACCGAGGATTTCCGACGCGCCTATCGTGCCTTTGTCGCAAAGGACAAACCCGTTTTCGAGGGCAACTGATGGCGGACCGCAGCTTCCTTGACTGGCCGTTTCTTGACGACCACCATCGCCTGCTGGCCGCGGATCTCGAAGCCTGGTGCGCTGCAAATCTGCCGGTCGACCACACCGATGTCGACGCTGCCTGCCGGAACCTTGTTACGAGGCTTGGCGCCGACGGCTGGCTGGGACATTCGGCCAATATGGAGCGGCCGGAACTCGATCTGCGCGCGCTCTGCCTTATGCGCGAGACGCTGGCGCGCCATGACGGTCTCGCCGATTTCGCCTTCGCGATGCAGGGACTTGGCATGGGGCCGGTCACCCTGTTTGGCGACGAACAGCAAAAGCAATGGCTGCTGCAAACAATGGCGGGAACGGCCGTTGCCGGGTTCGCCCTGTCAGAGCCGGCGAGCGGTTCGGATGTCGCCAATCTTGCCACCACCGCCTCGCCGGATGGTGACGACTGGGTCATTAACGGGGAAAAGACCTGGATTTCGAATGGTGGCATAGCCGATATCTACACCGTATTTGCCCGGACCGGCGAGGGGCCGGGCGCGAGGGGACTGTCCTGTTTTCTTGTACCGGCCGACACGCCCGGCATCACGATCGAGGAACGGATCGATGTTATCGCGCCGCATCCGCTGGCGCGTTTAACCTTTGCCAATATGCGGCTTCCCGCAAGCGCCCTGATCGGCACCGCCGGCAAGGGGTTCGGAATGGCCATGGCGGTGCTTGATATCTTTCGCTCGACTGTCGGGGCGGCGGCCCTTGGCTTTGCGCGGCGCGCCCTTGATGAAGCTCTGGGCAGGGTCTCGACACGCGAGCTTTTCGGCGCACCAATGGCCGCGATGCCGACAGTTCAGTCAAGCCTCGCCGAAATGGCGCTCGACGTGGATGCCGCGGCATTGCTGATTTACCGCGCCGCCTGGACCAAGGATGATGGCGCGGCCCGAATCAGTCGTGAGGCCTCGATGGCGAAACTCCATGCAACCGAGATCGCCCAGTCTGTAATAGACAAGGCCGTTCAACTGCATGGTGGTGACGGCGTCCGCAGCGGCCAGATGGTCGAGAGGCTATATCGCGAAATTCGCGCGCTCCGCATTTACGAGGGTGCCAGCGAGGTTCAGAAACTGATCATTGCCCGCCAGATCCTTGACGGGGTGGCGGAAAACTGAACCTCCCTCGACAGGCGGCACGATGCACCCTGTTCCGGCTTCGCGAAAAAATGTCAGTCCTCATCGCTGAACGTCCAGCGGTAATGCGGTGGTGTCGGACCCTTGTTTCTGCCGCCTTGCTGCATCTGTTCATAGCCATGCGCCATCGCGCCAACCGAGCGTGAAAGGCAGAACAGCCCCCTTGCCAGCGGTGGAGCGAAACCCAGTTCGGCAAAGATCACGGCGGTTGCCCCGTCAATGTTCATGGGAACCGGCTTGCCCTTCAGTCTGGCAAGCTGGTCCTCGATTCCGCAAGCCAGCGTCATGAACTGGCCGGATACGAGACCAGAATCCCTGGCCTCGGCAACAAGGGACATCAGTCGCGGCGCGCGCGGGTCGACCGGCTTGTGAAACCGGTGGCCAAATCCGGGGATATATTTGCTGACATGTGCCTGATAGGCGGTGACCGCCGCCTCAAGGTCGGGTTGTTGGACATTGCTGTCTTCGGCCAGACCGTAAAGCCACTCGACAAGCTGTTCGCCTGCCCCGCCATGAACGTCGTCAAGCATGTGCACGGCGGTACCCATCGCCCCGTTCAATCCCAAACCACAGGTCACGGCCATGCGCGCCGCCGCGATCGAAGGTGCCTGCGGGCCATGATCAACGGACGCGACAAGCGCCGCCTCAAGAAGATGTGCCTGACCCGTTTCGGGCCGCGTGCCGCGAAGCATCAGCCAGATCATCTCGGCAAATGACAGATTGCCGATAAGATCCTCGATCTCGCTACCCCGTATCGAAATGCGGCCGGGTTCCATTTCGATGATCGAGGTCCGCCACCAATCAGCAACATCGCTCATATCACACCCTCCATCCTGAACCGGCAGATCGTATCCTCGTCATATCCCAATTCAGCAAGCAAATCATCGTTATGCTGGCCGAGGGTCGGCGGCGGACAATCCACCACCATCGGCTTGCCATCCGCCTGAAACCCCGTTCTCACAACCGATATATCGCGCCCGGTTTCGGATACATCGCCGAATTCGGCGATCAGGCCTCGATGCTGCGTATGCTCATGCGCAAGAATATCCGGAACGCTCATGACGACGCCGGCGGGCACGCCGCGGCCGGTCAGTTCCTGCTCCCATTGTGAAGCCGGCTTCCCGGCAAGATACGGCTCAAGCTCACCTGTAAGGGCACTCCGGTTCGCCTTGCGGTCATCGCGTGTCCTGAACCTGTCATCATTGGACAGATGTTTGCACCCAAGGTGAGAAATCAGGACATGCCATTGGCGTTCCTCATTCGCGGCAATGTTCAGCAACCCCGATTTTGTGCGGAAAGTCCCTGACGGGGCGGAGGTCACATTCTCATTGCCATGCTTGGCCGGTTCAACACCGCCGATGAGATGATTGGACACGACCCATCCCATTGTGGTCAGCACCGAATCCAGCATGGAGACATCTATGAACCGGCCACGCGGCTGCTGGTTCAGCGCTGCAGAAATCGCCATGGCGGCCGTCAGACCGCCGATGGTGTCGGCAAGGGGATATCCCACACGCAAGGGATCATCCTCGGGCCGGCCGGTGATGCTCATGACCCCGGAAAGCCCCTGTATGATCTGATCATAGGCAGGCCGGTCGCTCATCGGCCCTGTCTGCCCAAACCCCGAGATGGCACAGTAGATGAGTTGCGGGTGGCTCGCTTTCACCGTGTTGTAACCCAGGCCAAGGCGCTTCATCACCCCGGGACGAAAATTCTCGACAAGAACATCCGCCGTCGCCAGCAGTCTTTCGAAGATGGCGCCGCCATCCGGCGACTTCAGATCAAGCGTCAGGGATTTTTTCCCCGCGTTCTGAGCGAGGAAGGAAATGCCCATCTTCTGCGAGGCAAGGTCGCTGTCAGCTCCCAGCTGGCGTGCCAAGTCGCCTCTGCCCACGGCCTCGACCTTGATCACCTCCGCGCCCATATGGGCAAGCTGGTGACAGCAGAACGGGCCAGCCAGCACATTGGTGAGGTCGAGGACGCGAATGCCTGACAGCATGGAACACCTAGCTTTCCGACTTCACGCGAGAGCGAAGCGCCGGCAACACAATCAACAGGATGGCAACAACCAGCAGCACCGCCGTCATCGGCCGCTCCCAGATGAAGCCGATGCCATCATAGAGTTGGGTGGCACGCGAGAAGTTGTCTTCCAGCATCGGGCCAAGAATGAAGCCGATCAGAAGCGGGGCCAACGGATAGGCGGCAAAGCGAAGTATTGTCGCGGCGACGCCCATCCCGACGAGGAACAACAGTTCGGTCGCGTTGTTCTGGCCGACATAGGCGCCCATCAGCGTGAAGAATAGAATGAAAGGGATAAGGAAGGTGCGCGGCACCGTCAGAACCTTTGCAATGTAGGGAATCAGAGGCAGGTTCAGGACCAGCAGCACCACATTGCCGATATACATCGAAATGATCACGGACCAGAAAATATCCGGCTGGTCCTGCATCAGGCGCGGGCCGGGCGAGACGTTCAGCGCAATAAGCGCGCCAAGTAGGATCGCCGTTGTGCCGGACCCCGGAATGCCGAGGGTCAGCAATGGCACGAACGACCCCGTGCAGGCGGCATTGTTGGCGCTCTCGGGCGCGGCAAGCCCCTTGACCGAGCCTTTGCCGAATTCATCGCGCTCTTCTTTCGGCGCGATATTCCGCTCGACCGCATAGCCAAGGAATGAGGCGATCGTAGCGCCGGCACCGGGCATCACCCCGATCAGGAACCCCTGCAATGACTGGCGCCCGATCACCGGCGTTATCTGTTTGGCCTCCTGTTTCGTAATACGAAGGTTGCTGATCTCGGACTGTTTGTCGCTTGCCTTGCCCGAACGCGCCGGGTCAAGGACAAGGAATAGGGTTTCGGGAATGGCGAACATGGCCATCGCCAGGGTGATGAACCCAATACCTGACTGCAAATCCATGATGCCCATGGTGAACCGGGGCATGTTGAACTGCGCCCCCTCGCCAATGGTGGCGAGAACCAGTCCCGCGATGGTCATAAGAAGAGCCTTGAACACCTGCCCGGACCCGGCAAAAGCCGCAATCGCCGACAGGCCGACCACCATCAGCGCGAAATATTCCGAGGAATGGAAAAGCAGCGCGACCGACGCAAGGGCCGGCGCAAAGAACAGGAGCAGGATCGCGCCGATAGTGCCACCAGCGAAAGATGATATGGCGGCAACGGTCAGCGCCTTGCCGGCCTTGCCCTGACGGGTCAGCGGGTAGCCGTCAAAGCTTGTTGCCACAGTCGAGGCAACACCCGGCGCATTAATCAGGATCGATGAGGTCGAACCACCAAAGATAGCGCCATAGTAGACGCCCGCAAGAAGGATCAGTGCCGCCGCTGGATCACCAAGCGAGATAGCCACTGGGATCATAATCGCGATGATCGACATCGGCCCAAGGCCAGGCAGCATGCCTATGAAGGTGCCAACAATACAGCCGCCAAAAATCATCAGCATGTTTTTCAGCGAGAGAGCCGTATGGATACCAAGAAACAACCCTTCGATCATCAGTGTCTCCCTCTAGCGACCAAGAAACGCAGGGTATGGCGTCATGTAAATGCCGAGGACCGAATCAACAAGATACCAAATTCCATAGCTTGCGACGCTTGCGACTGGAATCAACAACCAGTAGCGACGCTCGCCAAGAAGCAGCCCGCCAAGCGCAAGAAACAGGAATGTAGCAGCAAGAAATCCAAGTGACCGAAGGCTCAGCGCATAGGCCACCATACCTAAGATAAGCACCACCGCATCGAATAGCCTGTAGTCTCGCCATTTGGAGATATCCATGTCATCGCCAACCTGCTTGGCTGACTTTTCAACATTCAATGTCACCACAATGGCGGCTAGTACGCCAACAACAGATAGAATCTTGGGAAAGGTCGAAGGCCAGATCGGATTGCGCTTCAGGATCGGCGGCAACAAATCATCCATACCAAAAAAGGCAGTATGTCCATAAATAATGAACACCAGCGCGATGATCAGCGCGATCCATCTGTCCAGTGCCATGCGATCCTCGGGAAAATCAAGAAATAGTGCCACCCAGCCAAAACAGCTGGGTGGCGTGTTTCGTCACGCAGATCCTAAAGGAAGCCCAGCTTCTTCATCAGATCGCCGATTTCCTTTTCCTGCCCC
>CAJWDO010000040.1 GCA_913031555.1 uncultured Alphaproteobacteria bacterium
GTGGGTATCGACTGGTGTCTGGCGGGTATTCTGTCATCGCTGTTTCATATCTCACAATTGCCGCCCGGCCTTGGCGACAGGGCGGCGCGGGTTGAGGTGAACGGCATGATCGAACATGTCGATGGCCGGTTTGATCATCGGTTGCGGATGTGGCTTCGCGTCAGCAAAATCGAACGGGGTCCGGCCGACGTCGCGGCACGTATCAACGGAAATATCGTCAGGCTGTCCGTCCGGCCCGACGAGATGAACCCCCAGGCAGGCCAGATGACGCGGGTGGTCGCGCGCATCTATCCACCACCCGGCCGCGTTCTTCATGGCGCGCCGGACTATTCGCTTCGCGCCCGCGCCCGTGATGTCGTGGCAAGTGGCTATGTCATAGATCAGCGATCCCTTTATGGTGATGGAGGGCATCGTGACGAGGTCGTCGCGCGCGGGTGGGCGGTTGGTCTGTCGGCCTTTCGGCAGGCACGCGCCGACCGGATTGCAAACAGCATGACAACGTCTGCCGGCGGCATCGCGGCGGCGTTGCTGATTGGTGACCGCCGCTATGTCAGCGAGGCCACCTATGATCTTTTTCGTGGCTCGGGGTTGGCGCATCTGCTGGCCATTTCGGGGCTTCATATGGGTTTGCTGTGCTTTGGCCTGATTGCCTGTCTTCGCGGGCTTGCCGCGCTTGTGCCATCGCTTGCCTGCCAACTGCCGGTTCATAAGTTCGCCGCGGTCGCCGGGGTGACGGCGGGGCTTGGCTATGTAGTGCTCTCCGGCCTGTCCATCAGCACCATCCGCGCCTTTCTGATGGCGATGCTGATTCTCGCGGCCTGGCTGATCGACAGGCTTGGCCTCACGGTGCGGAATGTCGGCCTGGCGGCAGGCGCCATTCTTCTGGTCTCGCCGCTGGCGCTGTTTTCCGCCGGGTTTCAGCTGTCCTTCGCGGCGACGGCGGCGCTGGTAATCTGGTTCGAAAGCTGGCGTCGTCAGCCATCTGGCGGCGGCGGTGCCGGCAGGACCAGGCGCTGGATCACCGACCTGATCACGGCCTCATTGGTCGCCAGTGCGGCGACGCTGCCACTGACAGCCTATCATTTCGGCGCCATCGCGCCCTGGGGTGTTGCTGCCAATCTGCTCGGCATCCCGCTGACCGGACTGTGGATCATGCCGGCCGGGCTTGCCGTCCTGATCACATCCGCGCTGCCGGTTCCGGACTTCCTGTCAAAGCTGGCATTGTTGGCGATGCAGGGTGGCATCGACACGTTGGTTATGGTTGCCGGTTGGTTTGCGGCGCTGCCAGCGTCACCAATGCCCGTGAGACCGCCTTCACCGGCATCATTGATCGTTGGCTATGCCGGGTGTGGATTGTTGCTGTGCATTGCGCAAAGACGTCTGATGAAGGCGTTCGGTGGGGCTTGTCTTGGCGTCTTCCTTGTTCTCTATCTTGTCATGCGCCCGCCGGTTGACGGCATCCTGTTCGCGCGTGGTCAGTCGGCGCAACTGGTGCTGCCGGGGGTGGATGACGCAGCGACGGCCTTTACATCGCCCTGGGGCAGGAATCTGTCTGATTTTCTGGCCGACAACGCCGCGCGGAGTCTTGCGCAAGACATTGACACGCGCACAAGGCGGCGGGCTTTCACGACATTTCAGCATGCAGGGGTGAGGGAAGTCGCCGTGGTCACATCACGTGGCTTGTTGAGCGCCGGGTGTCGTAGCGCGGCAAAACTGGTCATTGCCACTGTCCATGCTGATTATCCCTGCCGCGATGGCAAGCCGTTATTCAGCCTTGCCGATCTGCCAGCGGACAATTATCTGCTGCTTTTCCTTGGCGATACTGTCAGCGCACAGGCAAGTGACGGTCAGTATTTCCTGATCAAACCGGTCAGACGCCCCTGAACCTCAACCTCGCCGGTCTGGAAGTACCGCGTTTCATAGCGCGGGTTCTCGGCTTGCAGGCCGACTCTGCCAGGCTCTTTCAGAAGAGTCTTCAGGGTGGCCTCCTGTTTCTGGATCAGTGCTACGACAATCTCGCCATGATTGGCCGTGTCCGAGCGTTCAATCACCACGGTGTCACCCTCGAGAATGCCGGCCTCGACCATCGAATCACCAACGATTTCAAGCGCAAAGTGCTCCCCCCGGCCAAGCATGCTTGCCGGCACCTCAAGTCGATTGGACGGGTCACTCAGCGCCTCGATCGGTGTGCCGGCGGCGATACGGCCAAGCAATGGCAGGCTGACGGCGTCGGCGGCGCTTGCTACAGCGCGGCCAATCTCCCCAACCGCGTTGGAAGCCGGCTTCAGGATTTCGATGGCGCGTGCCCGGTTGGCCAGACGGCGGATATGACCGCGCTCCTCAAGTCCGGATATCAACCGATGAATACCTGACTTCGACGCCAGTCCAAGCGCGTCGCGCATCTCGTCAAATGATGGCGGCACGTCATGCGCCTCGGCATGCGCGGTGAGGTAGTCGAGAAGTTCTTTCTGCTTGCGTGTGAGCATGGCAGCCTCCACATATTCTGGTCTCGTTCCTGTGATGTTCTACCAATGTTCCCCTTAATGCGCAAGTGCGCATGAACAAAGAATGATCAAAGAAGCGGATCGAGGGGCATCGCCATGACCATGTCGCCAGCCTGACGCGGTGCGTCATATGGCGGGCGGACAAGCAGGGCGTTGGCACCGGCATAGACGCTGATCATCGAGCTGTCCTGCTTTCGGGCCGGTGTGACGACAGGCAGTCCTTCCTCGTCATAGGCAAGTGTGGCGCGAAGATAATCCTGTCGCCTGTCATTCGCCTTCAGATCAAGCGACAGCTTTGCGCTGACCATCTGCGGGGCGTGGTTACCGCCGCTCAGCCTGGCGACGGCCGGCCGCAGGAATACATTGGCACAGACTGCGCTGGAGACCGGGTTGCCGGGAAGGCCGAGAAGGGGAATATCGTCGATGCGGCCATGGATCAACGGCTTGCCGGGGCGCATGGCGATTTTCCAGAAACCAAGCTCGGTGCCGCTTGCCGAAAGATCATCGACGATATGATCATGGGTGCCGACCGACGCGCCGCCGCTTGTCACCACAAGGTCCAGCGGGACTGTCGCGGCGCGAACACAGGCCAGCATCTCGCCTGGCCGGTCACGTGCAATGCCGAGATCAACGGGCACTGCGCCACATGCGGCTGCGAAAGACAACAGATAGGTCGCGTTCGAGGAAATGATCTGGCCCGGTCCGGGCGTGCCGCCAGGTGCTACCAGCTCATCGCCGGTCGACAGGATCCCGACATGTGGCCGGCGCCACACGCTGACCTCGGTGTGGCCAGCCGAAATCGCCAGCGCGATCAACCGCGCCGACATCATGGTGCCGGCGGCAAGAATGGCATCACCGGCGGTTACATCCAGACCGGCCGGGCGGATGAACTGTCCTTCGCGAGGCACTTCGTTGACGGTAATTGTCGCGCCGTCCGTCTCAGCGGTGGCGCTGACATCCTCTTGCAACAGGATGGTGTCGGCGCCATCCGGAACCACGGCGCCGGTGAAAATCCGCACGGCCTCTCCGGCTGTCACAATACCGTCCCAGGGCTTGCCAGCGGCGGATTCGCCAACCCGTGTCAGCAGCGCCGCGGTTGCCGTGCAGTCGGCGGCGCGGACAGCGTAGCCATCCATTGCCGATACCGCGGCGGGCGGCAGGCTCAGCCTTGCGGCGATGTCGGTTGCCAGAACGCGGCCCACGACATCCTGCAACGCACAGCTTTCGGCCTGTGATGGTGCCAGACCCTGAAGGATGCGGGCCAGCGCCTCGGCAACGGGAAGGAGAGGGGGTGGCCCCTCATTCATCGGCATCAAAGACCCCGGATTTGCCGCCTGATTTATGGGTCAGCCTGACAGCGCCGATCACCATGGCGCGGTCAACCGCCTTGCACATGTCATAGATTGTCAGCGCGGCGACGGAGACGGCCGTCATGGCCTCCATTTCAATGCCGGTGCGGCCTGTCACCCGGCAGGTGGCGGTGATCCGCACCCCGGAAAGGCTGTCATCCGGTTCCAGATCGACGGCGACATGGTCAAGGCCAAGCGGGTGGCAAAGCGGGATCAGGTTGGCTGTCTGTTTGGCGCCCATGATGCCGGCCAGACGCGCCACGCCGAGAACGTCACCCTTGCCGAAACCGCCAGCGCGAATTTTCGCCAGCGTGTCAGCCGCCATGGTGATGGTACCCTGCGCCACCGCGACACGGTCGGTTACCGGCTTGTCACCGACATTGACCATATGGGCCTTGCCGTCAGCATCGAAATGGGTGAGATCGGACATCATAATTACCCCTTGGCTGGAACAGGATTGGCGAGGATGGCCCTTGTCGCGCCGGCGACGTCGTCGGCCCGCATCAGTGACTCGCCGATCAGAAAGCATCGTGCCCCGGTCGCCGCCATGCGCGCCAGATCGGCTGGCGCGAACAATCCACTCTCGGCGACGGCGATCCGGTCATCGGGGAGTGCCGGCAGCATCGCGGCACCGACATCGAGCGAAATTTCCATCGTCTTCAGATTGCGATTGTTGATTCCCATCAACGGCGATTGCAGCCTGCAGGCGCGTTCCAGTTCCGACGGGTCATGGACCTCGATCAGCACATCCATGCCAAGGTCCATCGCGCAGGCCTCAAGCTCGGCCGCCTCACTGTTCTCGAGTGCTGCCATGATCAACAGGATACAATCGGCGCCAAGCGCACGGGATTCAATGATCTGCATCGGATCGATCATGAAGTCCTTGCGGAGCACGGGAAGGCTGCAGGCGTTTCGGGCCGCAACCAGATATTCGGGTGCACCCTGGAACCATGGCGCATCGGTCAGCACGGAAAGACAGGTCGCGCCACCCTGTTCATAGGCCATGGCGAGGGCTTCAGGATCGAAATCCGGCCTGATCAGCCCTTTTGACGGCGAGGCCTTCTTCAGCTCGGCAATCAGCCCATAACCGTCTGTCGACGCTTCGCGCAGGGCGGTGGCAAAGCCACGGGTCGGCGACGCAGCTGCGGCTGCCGCTTCAAGATCGGATTGCGACGTGGCGGTTTTCAATGCCGCAACCTCGTCACGCTTGCCGTCGATAATTCGGGCCAGAACATCCTGCATCAGCTTAGGCGCTCCCGCTTTCGCTGTTGGTGATCTCGACAAGAGCGTCGAGGGCGGCCATCGCCTTGCCGCTGTGGATCGAGTCGTTGGCGCGGCCGGCGGCCTCCTGCAATGTCGATGCGTGGCCGCCGCCAACCAGTGCCGCGGCGGCGTTGAAAATGACGATATCGCGGTAGGGCCCCGCCACCCCGTCAAGTACCGCACGAAGGCTGGTGGCGTTCTCTTCGGGTGTGCCGCCGCGAAGATCATCGATCGAGGCCGTGGCCAGCCCCAGATCATCGGGTGAGATGGTAAATTCCTCAATCGCGCCATCGGCCAGCGCGACGACGTGGGTCGGGCCTGTCGTGGATACTTCGTCAAGACCACTGTCGCCATGAACCACCCAGGCATGTGTCGTCCCGAGATTGGCCAGCGCGGCGGCGAAGGGGGCGCAAAGCTCCGGGTCGAAAACACCGACCATGATGCGGCGCACCAGCGCCGGATTGGCAAGCGGCCCCAGCATGTTGAAAATCGTGCGCAGCCCCAGGTCGGCGCGAACAGGCGCGACGTGACGCATCGCCGAATGATGGCGCGGGGCCATCAGGAAACAAATCCCGGCCTGATCAAGCGCGCTGCGCACCGTTGCCATCTCGCACTCAAGATTGATGCCAAGGCAGGAGAGAACGTCCGCCGCCCCACTCTTTGAAGAGACAGCCTTGTTGCCATGCTTGGCAACGGGCACGCTGCACCCGGCAACGACAAAGGCTGTCGCGGTTGAAATATTGTAGGTACCGATGCCGTCACCACCTGTTCCGACAATATCCATGGCACCCTCGGGCGCTTCGATGACTGTGGCTTTCTCACGCATGACGCTGGCGGCGGCGACGATGTCCTCAACGCGCGCCCCACGCATTTTCAGCGCGGTCAGGAATGCCGCCATCTGGATCTGGCTGACCTCGCCGTCCATGATGGCGTTGAAACATTCGCGGATTTCGTCCGGCGAGGGCATGTCGCCTTCGGTGAGCTTTTTCAGGGGATCACGCATGACGCTCGTCATCGGGGCCTCACAGCTGGCTACCGGCGCATGGGGTCATGGTCCGGCAAGGTGAACATGGCGGTCAGGTGAACACCCCTGTTCCGCCGCCAGACTATATGAAGCCGGCCCCATAATGGCAAGCAAGGCGGGCAGCGTGGCGGCGATCTGAAGCGGCAGGTGACAATCGGCGTGAAAACGCATTTCCCGCAGCAGAGGTTTTCGTGGCAATGATTTGCCCTGAACGCACGGGTATGACAGATGCTTTTTTGCTTTTTTCGCATTGATGTCATTTTCCGCTTGAGCGTGGTGCGGTCAGCGTTACTGTCAATGCCATCGCCGATTTAACAGTCAACTTGCGGGCGATTAAAAAATACAGCTAAAGCGCCAGGACCGGAAACGGTCACCCGGGTTGTCATCAACCGCCAAGGGACCAGCGCCAGCTGCAACGCGCTGAGGCCAAGGCGGTTTTTTCATGACCGTGTTTCCTCATCGCATCTGTTCACCGGTCCCGTCGGGGCCAGGGGCCAGCCGACCCCGATTTCGGTCGGGCGATTTGATTTCAGCTTGTGCGCCCCGGCATACCGCCGAAAGCACTAAAGAGGAGACTGACAATGTCTGATCTTGACTCTATCCACCCTGCCACTCTGGCGCTTCATGCTGGCTATCGTGCCGATCCGACGACCAACGCGGTCTCGGTGCCGATCTACCAGACGACCTCCTACCAGTTCGACTCTGCCGAACATGCGGGGAACCTATTCAGCCTGTCCGAGCTTGGCAACATCTACACCCGGATCATGAATCCGACGACGGATGTGCTGGAACGTCGACTGGCGGCGATCGAGGGCGGCGCGGCGGCGCTTGCCGTGGCCTCCGGCCAGACGGCCTCGGCCTATGCCGTGCAGAACCTCGCCGTCGCCGGCGACAATATCGTCAGTTCAACCGATCTTTATGGTGGTACCTGGAGCCTGTTCCGGAACACGCTTCGCCAGCAGGGGATCGAGGTGCGATTTGTCGACCCGTCACGACCGGAGAACTTCGCCGAGGCAAGTGACGATCGCACCCGGGCCTACTATGCCGAGACATTGCCGAACCCCAAGCTTGAGGTGTTTCCGATTGGCGAGGTGGCCGAAATCGGGCGCGCCCGCGGCATCCCGCTGATTGTCGACAATACCGCGGCGCCGTTGCTGACCCGGCCGTTCGATCATGGGGCGGCCGTGATCGTGCATTCGCTGACGAAATATATCGGTGGGCATGGCACCTCGGTCGGCGGTGTCATCATTGATGGTGGCAATTTCGACTGGGCGGCCCACCCGGACCAGCAACCGGCGCTGAACACGCCCGACCCGTCCTATCACGGGGCGGTCTGGGCCGAGGCGGCGGCACCGCTTGGGCCGATTGCCTTTGTCCTTAAGGCGCGGGTGACATTGCTTCGTGATCTTGGCGGGGCGCTCAGCCCGGCCAACGCATTTCAGTTGATTCAGGGGTTGGAAACCTTGCCGTTGCGGATCAGGGAGCATGTGGCAAATGCCTCCAGGGTCGCCAATTTCCTGGACAATCATCCGGCTGTGGCGCGGGTCAATTATCCGCAATTGCAGACCGGTGCCGCGGCGCGGCGGGCGCATGCCTACCTTCGAGGCGGCTATGGCGGTCTGGTCGGGTTCGAGTTGAAGGATGGCGACAGGGCCGGCCGCGCATTCATCGACTCGCTGAAACTCTTCTACCACGTGGCGAATATAGGGGATGCGCGCTCTCTTGCCATCCATCCGGCGTCAACAACGCATTCGCAGCTGACAGAGGCGGAGCAGCGCGATACCGGTGTCACACCGGGCTATGTAAGGCTCTCGGTGGGGATCGAACATATCGATGACATCCTGGCCGACCTGACCCAGGCACTCGATGCGGCCACCGATGATGTGAAGCAGGCGGCCGAATAGGGTCGGTCTGCAGGTACGCCTGACAAATCAGCCTGACAAATCCCCTGTCCTTCGGGGGTGGATGCCGCGGAGACAGCCTCCCCTCTGCGGCATCTCTTTTTAGGGCCAAATTGGGTCTTTGTTGCCGGGTGAAGGGCGCATCGCGGTCAGGAGAGATAGATGAGGTTCTTCTTTGAAATCTTTGCTCAGGATCTGGTGCTGTCTCGTGCCTTCTACGCCAATGCCATTGGTCTGACCGTGACGCATGAAAGCCCGGAATTCATCGATCTGGAAAATGGCGAGGTGAAACTCCATCTGGTGGCGCGCGATCATTTGCCGGCGGCGCAGCGAAAACGAGGCTGTGTTGGCATGCCGGCGGCCTGTGCGGTGCAGGTGTGTTTCGAGGTGCCGGATATCCTCGAGGCCTATGATCTGGCGCGGCATAGCGGTCATCCATTGACCGACCCGTTGCGTGACCAGCCATGGGGACGAACCGATTTCCGGATGTTCGATCCGGATGGTGTCTATGTCAGGGTGACGGGCCAAAGGCCTGTACCAACAGGTCTGGTGCCAACAGGCCGGGGGGCAACAGGCCGGAACTCGACTGGCTAGGGGTGCATCTGGCCGGGAAAGCGCTCATCAAGGCGAAGCACCTGCGATTCCAGTTCTACCAGATCACTGCCGGAAGGGACCTGCCGGCCACATATGCGCAGGAAATTTGCCAGAATTCGGTATCCCGCCACCGAGGCAATGGATTCCGGATGGAACTGCACGCCATGAAGCTGATGTATGGTATGGCTCAGCCCCATGATGGCGCCGGCTTCGGTGCGCGCGGTCACCGTCAATTCCGCCGGCAGATGATCCTCATCAACAATAAGCGAATGATAGCGCGTCACCGGGAAATCCTGCGGACAATCGGCAAAGATGTCGCTCGCCACTTCGTTGGCATGGCATCTTTTGACACGCGACAGCTTGCCGTGAACCGGTGGATCAACGCGCAGCACGCGGCCCCCGAATGCCACTGCCAGTGACTGGTGGCCAAGACAGACCCCAAGCACCGGCACCTTGCCGGTGGCGGCGCGGATCAGTTCGATCGATATGCCTGCATCCTCGGGCGTTCCCGGGCCAGGCGAGAGCACCAGTCCCTCCGGCGCACGCGCAAGGACCTCATCCGGCGTTGCGGCGTCATTGCGGATGATATCAACCTCGGCACCAAGATCGGACAGAAAATGCCACAGGTTCCAGGTGAAGCTGTCATAATTGTCGATGAGGATGAGCATGGTCGTTGGTTGCACATGTGGATGAAGATGAGGTGAGGCTTAGCATACGGAAACTTTGCGCGCAAAGCCGAAGCCGGGCCGGATGTGGTTCAAATAAATACGGTAAAATAATACCGTAAGTTTAAGATAATGTATTCATTCATTAAATCAAAATTTATCTCTCACAAAGCGTTTGACGGTGGGGCAATTAGTGCCTATAACCCGTCGCAGATCGCGGCGTGCAACGACGCGCTGTGACAAATCCAAAGATTCTGGAGACAAACATGCCCTTGCCAAGAACATATGTGGCAACGCCGAAGGACATCGAAAAGAACTGGTTCGTTGTCGACGCGGCGGATGTCGTTCTGGGCCGGCTTGCGTCGCTGATCGCCATGCGCGTCCGCGGCAAGCACAAGCCGAGCTACACGCCCAACATGGATTGTGGTGATCATATCATCGTGATCAATGCCGAGAAGGTGAAACTGACCGGCAACAAGCGCAACCTGAAGACCTATTACTGGCATACCGGTTACCCGGGTGGCATTAAGTCGCGCACAGCCGACAAGATTCTCGATGGCCGGTTCCCGGAACGGGTGGTCGAAAAGGCTATTGAACGGATGATCCCGCGTGGCCCGCTTGGTCGCGATGCGATGCGCAACCTGCATGTCTATGCTGGTGGCGCGCATCCGCATGAGGCGCAGCAGCCAGCGGCGCTGGATATTGCCGGCATGAACCCGAAGAACAAGAGGTAGTTATGTCTGACGAAACCAAGATTGAAGAAACCGAAGCCCCGGCAGGCATGGCCGCTCTTGGCGCCCTGACTGAAGAAGGTGCCGCCGCCGAAGCCGTTGTGGCTGCACCGGTTGAGCCGAAAATTGACAATCTGGGCCGCTCA
>CAJWDO010000041.1 GCA_913031555.1 uncultured Alphaproteobacteria bacterium
CGCGGGCCGCCGGGGCGCGGCAGTCAAGGACATCACACATCAACAGGCCGACCGTTCCGGCCACCCGATAGGCATAGCGCAGCAACGCCGCTTCGTCGTCAAGCGCCACAACTTCCGCCTGATCCTCAAGCAGCCCGTCAATGAGGGCGATCAGAACCTCGGCCGGAAAGTGTTTCTCCGCCATCAGGGGCAGGAAAGCCTGCAACGCCGGATCATCACCCTGTCGGCCAGCGGCAAGATCATTGCGAATCACCCACAGGCGGGCGGGTCCATTCTCGATATCGCCATCGGCCATATCATCAAGAAGTCGGCAGAAGGCATAAAGGCTGGCTGCATCACCTCCCATACGCGCGCCGAGAAACCGGCGTGCCCAGTGAAAACTCTTGCCATTGGCGGCAAGTGATTGCTCGGATGTCAGGCTTTCATTCGACATCGGTGCCGGCTCCCGCCGTCAGGCCGGCTGTGCCAGCTGCTGGCTGGCGGCCGCCTGCTCCTCTTCCTCGATCAGTCGTTCCACAACCTTAGCAGAACACAACACGCCTGGCATCCCCGCACCCGGATGCGCCCCTGCGGCGGCAAAATACAGGTTGGGAATGTGGGGATCGCGGTTGTGATAGCGGAACCAGGCGGACTGGATGAAGATCGGCGCAATGGAGAACCCGGCCCCATGCATCGATCTGTAATCATTCTTGAAGTCCTCCGGCGTCATCCAGAAATCATCCGAAATCACTTCCGACAGGTCGGGCATGATGGTGCGCTCCAGCGCCTCGACAATGCGGTCACGAAGTGCCGGCCCCTCTTTCGACCAGTCGACATCACCAAGAAGATTCGGCACCGGGCAGAGGACATAGAAACTGTCACATCCCTCAGGCGCAAAGCTGGAATCGGTCGCTGTCGGCCGATGAAGATAGAGCGAGAAATCATCCGCCAGAATCTTGCGATCAAAGATATCGGCCAGCAGCTCACGATAGCGTGGCCCCATCCAAATTGTGTGGTGCGCCACATTCTCATAGATGCGGTTTGTCCCAAAGAACAGCACGTAAAGACCCATGGAATATTGTGTGACGCTTTCCGGCATGGCGCGTTTGGATCGAGTCTCATCGGGCAGCATCTGCTGATAGATGGTTGGCGGATCACCGTTGCAGATCACCCGGTCGGCGCGAAACTGCCGCCCCTCGGTCGAGGTGGCGCCAGTGGCAAGCCCCCCTCGCATAGTGATCCGTTCAATATCGACACCGAGTTCAACCGTGACACCGGCACGCTCAAGGAGGCGGTGCAGTTGTTCGACAAGCCTGCCAGTACCACCCATGCAGAAGAAAACGCCCCAGCGCCGCTCAAGATAATGGATCAGTGCATAGATCGAAGTTGTCGTGAACGGGTTACCACCAACAAGAAGGGGATGGATCGAAAAGGCCTGCCGCAGCAGCGGATGCCGGATATGGCTGTTCACAAGCCCGACCACCGTACGGTAGCTGCGAAGCCGCAGCAGGGCCGGAACCTGGGCCATCATCGAGGTGAAACGGGTGAAGGGCCGGTCGGCGAGTTTTTCAAATCCGATGGCGAAGATCCGCCGCGAGGTCTCAAGAAGGCCGGCATAACCCTTTACGTCGGCCGGCGAGAACCGTTCGATCTCGCGATTGGTATCCTCGACAGTGGCCCGATAGTCGAATTGCTGGCCATCATGGAAGTGAAACCGGTACCAGGGATCCAGCGGCCGAAAATCAAGATGATCCTCGCGGGATTCGCCAAACAGCTCGAACAGCTCATCGAACAGGAAGGGGGCGGTGATCACTGTCGGGCCGGCGTCATGGCGAAACCCGCCGCGCTCGAATACCTGCGCGCGCCCGCCGATGGCCTGCAACCTGTCGACAAGCGTCACGCTGTAGCCACGCGCGCGCATCCGCAACGCCGACGCGATGCCGCCGAATCCAGCGCCAATCACCAGGACATCATTTTTGGGTGCGGAGCTGTCCGCAGGGGAGGGTTGCGCCTTGGGGGCAGGTGCCATAATTGCCGTTTCAGCCTTTGTTCAGCGAGGCCACTGATTTCAGACATACCTGCTGGAGGAGCTGTTGTATAGGCGTGATCACGACGACGAGTTCGGCCGGAAGCCGGTCGGCATAGTCTGTGGCATCGTCAAGAAGACTTTCCATTCGGCGGGCCGCCTCGCCAAGCGCCGGCGAACGCCGCAGTTCATCAACCCACAGATCGAGTCCCTCGGGAGACCCGCTGGCATACCAGTTGTCAAAGTCGGCCTTCGTCGCGGCATCAAGCGACTGGCGGAACAATACGACAACACCGTTCGGTGCGCGCAGTCCAAGATCAGAGCCACAGGTGTTGGCTCCGTCGCCGCCGGAGAAATTGAGAATGTCATTGGCAATCTGATAGGCGTTCCCGAGCGCCCGGAAGCAATCGCCAATAGTCGGAGCGGCGCCGCCATGAAGTGCCATCGCCGCGACACCTTCAAGCGGGGCTGTCAGCAGCGGCGCTGTCTTGTCGCCGGCCCCCTGCAGGTAATGATCCCAGTCCTTGACCGGACGGACGTCGAATTCCCGTGCCTCGCCGATCGTTGTCGTCTTCATATGCGTTGCCAGGATTTTCACCAGCATCGGAGTCTGCGAACGCTGAGCCGCCTCGGCGGCGAGTTCGAATGACAGGGCGACCAGCCAGTCGCCAAGTGTCAGCGCGACATCGCGGCCATAGGCCGACCAGACAGCCAACCGGCCACGGCGCAGACGGTCACCGTCACAGATGTCATCATGAATAAGCGAGGCGTTGTGAAGCACCTCGATTGCCACCGCCCAGTGAAGAGCAGCTGTTCTGTCGACTTTCAGGAAGTCGGCAGCACGGAGGGCCATCTTCGCGCGCAACATCTTGCCAGGCGCGACGAAATGATGAAGTGCCGCGTCGGCCAAAGGCTGGCCAGGCTGCGGCATCCGCTCGATAATAAATTCGTGGATGATTTCCGATATTGACTGTGAAACCGGGATGCCCGTACCGGTGTCGGAGAAAATCTCGTTCGCTGGGGTGGACAGGTCAGTCATTTTTACCGCTTTAGCTGGTTCCAACAGAAGAGAGCGAAAAATAGTCAAATCCTTAAATGAAAGGGGCAGCGCCAGGCGCTGCCCCTAGCAATTGGGTAGATTAGGCTTTTGCCTCAGACTCTGTGACGGCAACGTTCCAGATAATCACACCGAACGCAATTTTGTTCAGCACGTCTGCAAGGTTGTAGATCACGTTGAGCGAGTCAGCCGAGCTGGCCGGATCACCGGTCGCAAGGTAACCGTAGAAATAGCCGAGCGGATAGATTGCCCAGCCGATGGTTACGATCCAACGCATGGTGGAGAATGCCGACTTCACGGACTCTGGTGCCTGCTCCGCCGAAAGCTTGCCGGCTTCACCAGCAAAGATTTCATACAGGATGTAGAACCAGCCAACCATGCCGATGACGAAACCAAGCCACACGTTCATGTAACCTGCTTCACCAGCATAGCCACCGACCAGCATGATCAGAGTACCGATCGTCAGACGCCAGAAAATGCCCGAAGAGACATTCGCGATGGCGCGCAGGATCAGGTAGAATTCGATCATGAGAAGCGGAACGGTGATCAGCCAGTCAATGTAACGATACACTGTTGGTGTTTCACCGGTAGAGATCCACACATCACGCATGTAGAAATAGTGTACAGCTGCAACCAGGGTCACAAGGCCGGACACGGTAAGCGATGTCTTCCACTTACCTTCTACGCGCTGCGTCTCGATAAAGAAGAACGCGGTTGAAGCAACCAGCGCCATCGAGATCAACCAGAAAGAGATACCAACAAAGTCGTTGGACTCCAGGTTGCCACCAGCGGCAAACGCAACTGTGGGTGTGATGGCCAACGCCGCCGCTATCAGCGCCGTTTTCGTGGCCTTACCCGAGATGAGTTTCATTTTGTACCTCCGTTAACGAAAAGGCACGGACGAATCATGTCGAACTCGCGACATTATGACCCACCCGTAACCCCCACAGAGTATTGAGACAAATTGGCGCGGCGCAATTGCTAAGCGGCGCATTTCGAGGTCCTGAGAAAGGGCCTAATTTTAAAGTAATAAAATCAAGATATTAGATGATGAAAAACAGTTTTTCTGTTTCAGCAACATTACAGCTTTAATTTAGAAAATTTTAAATTTAATTATTTTAATTCAACATTTTACTGATTTTTTCCGAAAAATAGCGCTGCCACGACCCTGAGGTGAATTTTACGCCAAAGTCTCTTTCAACGCGCAAATTTCGGTGTTTCCTGCGGTCATGCGTCGATATCCACGCTGGCAAACCGCAACCCGGCCAGTGGTCAAATTCATCCTCACAACCCAGTCAATATCGGTTATGTTTTCCCTGTCGCGGACGCTTGATAACAGTCGGCATTAAAGGGCAATGGGTTAGTTCATCATAATGTCATAAAGTTGTCGTGTGTTGGTGATCATGCCAGAAGTACTCGGCAACCGGCGAACAACAGGGCAATCGGATTACGGGAATGCAAAGCTCATCAACCGCACATCCTATTTTCAGCTTCGCCGATGGTGAAATGGGTCCCGTTTCCAACACGCTGATCAGATCGATAGAGCGGTTCAGCGGACAGCCAAAAATCCGCGAGCTGTATTTCGACTATGTCGACGAAGACCGACCTTATGCCAGTTTCTGGGCCGACGCCCTGAAACGCCTGAGCATCGAAATCGACCTGCGGCGCGAGGCCGGTGCGATGATCCCTCAGAATGGGCCGGTGCTTGCTGTTGCCAATCACCCTTACGGCGTCATCGACGGTCTGGTTCTGTGCGCGCTGATGGCCAAAGTGCGGTCTGACTACAAGATCATCACCCACCGGGTGCTGCGCCAGGCGCCGGCGACAATGGACAAGATCCTGCCAGTCGATTTCGACGAAACCGAGGCCGCGCTGGCGACCAATATCGAAACCCGCCAGCAGGCCGCCGAATATCTTCGCGATGGCGGTGCGGTGATCATTTTCCCGGCCGGCGCCATTTCGCTGGCACCAAAGCTTTTCGGTGACGCCTATGACAAGGAATGGAAGACCTTTGCCGCAAAGCTGGCGATTCAACCCGACACCGTAACCGTGCCGTTTCTGTTCGATGGACAGAATTCACTGCTGTTCCAGGCCGCACGCAAAATCAGCCTGACACTTGCCTACTCACTGATGTTCCGTGAAATCTGCAAGCTAATGGGCAGCACAGTGTCGCTGACGATGCGCCGGCCGATCCATGCCGACGAGTTGAAGGAGTTTGGCAACCGCAAGGCGGTCACGCAGCATCTTCGCGACCGCACCTACGGCATTCTCTGAGTTCAACGTGCCGGTTGGTCATGGCACCAGCACCCCGCGACATGATCATTGACCATGCCTATGCCCTGCATGAAGGCATAGATGATCGTCGTCCCGACAAATTTGAACCCGCGCGCCTTCAAATCGCGTGACAGCCTGTCACTGAGCGGCGTCGAGGCCGGCACCTTCCCGATCACTGCAAAATCATTGATCACCGGGCTTTCATCGACAAAGGACCAGAGATAATCGGCGAAACTTCCCGCTTCCCGCCCAATGGCCAGAATGGCGGCGGCGTTGGACCTGGTGCTGAAGATCTTCAGACGGTTGCGGACAATCCCCGGATCATCGCGAAGCGCCTCCAACTCATCATCCGACATCGTCGCAACACGGCCAATATCGAAATCGTGAAAGGCGCGCCGGTACCCGGCTCGTTTGCGAAGAACCACCTCCCAGTTGAGGCCGGCCTGCGCCCCCTCCAGCGTCAGCATTTCGAACAGATGCCGGTCATCGTGAACCGGAACGCCCCATTCGGTGTCGTGATAATGCGCCAGTTCCACCTGTCCGGCGCGATTGCCAAAACAGCGCCGCCGCCCGTCAGGTGACATCAGATCATCGGTCATGGCGCCCCCAGATTTTCAATATGCCAGATTTTCTGTCTGCCAAACTAGGCGATGAGAGTGCGCAGCAGAAGTGACAATCCCGAGATCAGCATCAATCCGATCAGCAACCGCCGATAGCCATAATCGGACAGCTTGCTGAACAGCCATAGTCCCAGCGCCGCGCCAATCGCGCTGGCCGGCAGTGTCAGCGCCAGATTGTAGAGCACCAGCACGCCAAAACCGCCGTCAAACGCCAGCAAAACCGTGGCAAGTGTCAGTATCACCATGTTGAAGGGCTGGAGG
The DNA here is from genome assembly GCA_913031555.1 of uncultured Alphaproteobacteria bacterium. GTDB lineage: Bacteria > Pseudomonadota > Alphaproteobacteria > Puniceispirillales > Puniceispirillaceae > UBA8309. Next base: position 6,218 of record CAJWDO010000041.1, read on the forward strand.
ATGCCGCGCTGTTCGCCCTTTGACCAGGGCCGCATCGCCAGCCACATCGACGGCAGGGCACCGGACAGGCCGGCCATCGCGCCAAGCACCCCGCCGACAAAGCCGATGCCGGCCTCGAGCCAGAGCCACCGCCCGGTGATGGCTGGCAGATTGCGCCGAACGGTGAAATACCCCCCATAGACAAGCAGCATCGTGCCAACGAACAACGACAGCAGCCGCGCATTGATCAGATCAAGCGCCACCAGCCCCAGCGGAATGCCAAGCAAAGCCGGCACCAGAAAAACACCAAGGCGCCACAGGTCGATACTGCGGCGGACCTGCCAAACTCCCGGCACGCCGGTGGCAATCGAACAGACAAGCGCAATCGCCACGGCCTCACGCGGCGGCATCACCTGAAGCAGCCAGCCAAGCGCGAACAGCGACGTGCCAAACCCGGCAAGACCGTTCACAAAGCCCCCGCTGAGTCCCGCGGCGATGAGGCAGACAAGCAAGATGTCCATGGAAGTGGCTACCGACCCGGCCCAAAGATATAGCCTGAGACTACGCGCTAATTCCCCTCATGTCATGCCAAGGCACTGGGCGCTAATTCCCCTCATGTCATGCCAAGGCACCAGATGTTGTCGGACCGCCGTTTTGCGGTTGCCGCCTGCAGGCAAACGCGGCACCATCACGCCATATCGGAAAAGGATTTTGTGGCGGATTTTGTGGCGGATTTTGTGGCGGATTTTGTGATTGTCGGAGGCGGGTCGGCAGGCTGTGTTCTGGCCGCACGTCTGACTGAGGATCCGGCAATATCGGTGGTGCTTGTCGAGGCTGGTGGCGAGGATCGCAATCCGCTGATCCACATTCCTGCCGGCTATATCAAGACGATGGTCAACCCGGCAATCAACTGGATGTTCGAGACCGAACCGGAACCGGGATCTGACAATCGCAGGATCAAACAGCCACGCGGCAAGGTTCTTGGCGGGTCCTCGGCGATCAACGCCATGCTCTATGTTCGTGGCCAGGCAGCCGATTATGACGGCTGGGCGCAACGCGGCAATCCAGGATGGGACTTTGCCGACGTGCTACCTTTTTTCCGGCGCGCTGAACATTGCGAATTCGCCGACGATACGGATGAATTCCACGCCCGTGGCGGACCGCTCAATGTCGCCGCATTGCGCACCCGTTATGAGGCGCTCGACCTGTTGATCGAGGCGGCGCAGTCCTGCGGCTATGATCATAACAGCGACTATAACGGCGCCAGTCAGGACGGGTTTGGTCATTATCAGGTAACACAGAAGAACGGGCTTCGTTTTTCCGCCAAGAAAGCCTATCTGGACCCGGTCAGGCGCCGGGCGAATTTGCGCGTGATGACGGGCGCGCATGTCACCGGCCTTGCCTTCGCGGATAATGAGGCGACAAGCCAACGCGTCACGGGTGTGCATTGCCGGCAGGGCGGGCGCGACATCACCATAAGGGCCGGGCGCGAGGTGATCCTTAGCGCCGGTGCCATCCAGTCACCACAGATTCTGGAGCTGTCAGGCATCGGTGACCCGGATCACCTTGCCGGACATGGCGTGCGCACACGCCATGCGCTTGCCGGGGTCGGCGGGAACCTGACCGACCATTATATCTCGCGCCTGTCATGGCGACTGAAAAGCGATATTTCGCTGAACAAACGCGCGCACGGGCTGGGCCTTGCACTGGAAATCGCGAAATACGGCCTGACCCGCCGCGGCATGCTGTCGATGCCGGCCGGCATGCTTGCCGGTTTCGTACGAAGCCGCGATGGCCTCGCCGGACCGGACATCCAGTACCACATCGCGCATGCCAGCTTTGCCAATCCGGAAAAGCGCCAGTTTGACAGCTTTCCCGGGGTGACGTTCGGTCCCTGCCAGTTGCGTCCGGAAAGTCGAGGCAGTGTTCATATCGCCAGCGCCGATCCAATGGCGGCACCCCTGATCCGGCCCAACTATCTGGCCGCCGACGAGGATTGCCGGGTGCATGTTGCCGGCATGCGCATCGCCCGCCAGATCATGGCGAGCGACGTCATGGCGCCGCATGTCGATCACGAAATGAAACCTGGCCCCGGAATGGCGGATGATGCCGATCTTCTGGCCTATGCGCGGGCCACCGGCGTGACGCTGTATCACCCGGTATCGACTTGTCGCATGGGCCCGGACCCGGCCCGCGGCGATGTTGTCGACCCACGGCTACGCGTTCATGGGGTTGCGGGGCTACGGGTTGTCGATGCCTCGATCATGCCGGCGCTTGTCTCCGGCAATACCAACGCGCCGACAATCATGATTGCCGAAAAGGCCGCGCAGATGATCCGGGAGGGCGCGTCGTGATCGATCCCAAGCTTGTCGAGGAGATGACTGGCTGGCGACATGACTTTCACCGCCACCCCGAACTCGGCTTCGGCGAGCAACGGACGTCGGCCCGCATCGCCGAATTGCTGCGGAATTTTGGCCTTGAGGTACATACAGGCATAGGCGGAACCGGTGTTGTCGGCGTGCTGCAGCGTGGCAACGGGCAGGCCAGCATTGCCTTCCGCGCGGACATGGACGCTCTTCCCATCACCGAGACGGGCACACCCGAATGGCGCTCGGACGATGCCGGCGTTATGCATGCTTGCGGCCATGACGGCCATACCAGCATGCTACTCGGAGCGGCTGCACACCTGGCGCGACATGGTGATTTCATTGGCCGCGTGATCTTCATCTTTCAACCCAACGAGGAACATGGCCTCGGCGCCGCAGCGATGATCAGGGACGGGCTGTTTACCCGCTTTGCGGCGGATGCCGTCTTCGCGATGCATAATATTCCCGGAATGCCGGCAGGAAGCTTCGCCACCCGCGCTGGATCGATCACGGCAAGCGAGAGCCTGTTCGAAATCACAATCACAGCGCGCGGCGGCCATGCCGCGCTACCGCATATGGGGGTGGATGCCATTTATGTCGGCGCGCAGCTTGTCACGGCGCTTCAGGGCATTGTCTCGCGCAACCTCGATCCAGCGCAGAACGGCGTGGTATCGGTCACGGAATTCATCACCGACGGGCGACGCAATGTGCTTCCGGGCTCTGCCACGCTGAAGGGGGATGCCCGGGCGCTCAGCGATGACACCAACACCGCCATCGAGGATGCCATGCGGCGTATCTGCGCCGGAATCGCGGCAACGCACGGCGTCGGCATCGAAGTCGCCTACGACACGGTATTCCCCGCGATGCACAACCATCACGAGGCCACCACAGCCGCAGTTCTAGCCGCACAAACCATCGCCGGAGATGGCAAGGTGAACCCAGCCTGTGATCCAAAGCTTTTTTCCGAGGATTTCGCGCATATGGCACGGGCGGTGCCAGGGTGTTTCATGCTGATCGGCAACGGCACCGAGGGCACGGCGGCGCGTCCACTTCATGCAAGCGATTACGACTTCAATGACAGAATTCTGTGCAACGGCGCTGCCTGGATCAGCACGCTTGCCGAGCAGATGCTGGCCTCGGACTAATCATCCCCGACAAGGTCGAGCGACATGATCAGATCATCGACATTCAGATTGTCACCGACAGCAACTTCGATCGAACGCACCGTTCCGCCGGCCTCCGATGACAGGACATTTTCCATCTTCATGGCCTCGATGATGGCGACATCCTGACCTTTGCGAATTTCATCGCCAACCGCCACCAGAAGTCTGGTGATCTGCCCCGGCATCGGCGCCGTGATCTCGTCGGCACCGGCGCCTTCATCCGGCGCCGGCATATGGTCAAGCATCGGCGCAAAGCGCGCCGGCAGAACCGTCAGCGCCAGCCTTGCCGCGCCGCGCGTCAGGTTTATGCGATGGCCGGACTGGCGAACCTGCACGGCAACAGGATCTTCATTGATCGTGCCGTCAAACAGATGCACAGGGCTGCGAATACGTCCCGACACGACGATTGTGGTGCCACCAACAACAAGTTTGGCGGCAATG
>CAJWDO010000042.1 GCA_913031555.1 uncultured Alphaproteobacteria bacterium
AAATCATTATAGGCAAGCAGGAAGCTGAACAGCCCGGTGGTAATCACGCCAGGCCACATCACCGGGATGATGACATAGCGAAACGCCTGAAATCGCGTGCAGCCATCGACCATCGCGCTTTCATCAAGGTCCTTCGGGATGTTCTGAAAGAAGGAATGCAGCATCCAGAGGGTGAAGGGCTGGTTGATCGCCACCATCACGATAATGGTCGTCGTCAGATGCCCCCACAGATTCATCTCGAAGAAGGGAAGCAGATAGCCGGACACCAGCGTGATATGCGGCATCGCCCGGAACACCAGCGCAATGATCAGGACCCAGAAGGCATAGCGGAAGCCGGAGCGCGACAGCGCATAGCCGCCAAGCGTTCCAAGCGTCAGCGAGATTGCGACCACCGACAGCGTCATGATGCCGGTGTTGAGGGTCGCCTTCCAGAATTCCTGTTCCAGCCAGGCGCCTTCATAGCCGGCACCGGTCGAGGCGGCGCCCGTCTCGGTCAGCGTGCGAATGCCGAACAGCGCATTGCGCCAGTCCTGACGCGAGAAGAAATCGGCCTCGACCTTGAAGCTTCCCCACAGCGTCCAGAGAAACGGCACCGAGGCCAGCGCCAGCCACAGGACGAGGAATCCCAGACTCAGGACGGTCAACCAGATGGGTGATTTACCTGCCATCACGCCCTTCCTATGCCACGCGCCGGTTGGCGCGCCAGGTGCGTATGACAACAGGTGCCAGCAGGATACACACACCGATGATTGTCAGCATGGATGTGGCGGCGGCGGAGCCGAACAGCATCGCGCCGTCACTGCCGCGAAGGTCGTTATAAATAACCCATGACAGTGAGGTGGCGTTGGCCTGCGCGTTGAAGCCGACGATCGGTTCGAACACGCGGAAATTGTCCATCAGTTGGATAAGCGTGACAAAAACCGCCAGCGGCATCAGATGCGGGATCACGACATAACGAACGCGCTGCCAGCGGGTGGCCCCGTCGATCATCGCGCTTTCCAGCGTGTCCTGCGGCACCGTCTGCAGTCCCGCATAGAAGACGACAAAGGCAAAGGGGGCCGAATGCCAGACGCCATAGACAATCAGGGTCAGCCAGGTAAGCGTCGATGAGGCCTTCAGGGACAGGCCGGGGTCCTCGAAAAGCATCTGCAGCGTGGCACCGATGATGCCCTTGGAATCGATCATCCAGAACAGAACCAGCGAGCCGATCAGCGGCGTCACGATCATCGGCAGCAGCGAGACAAAGATCGTCGGCCCCTTGAACATTCCGGGGATCCTGTTCACCGCCAGCGCAATGAAAAAACCGAGCAGGATCACCAGCGGCGTGACGACAAAGGTGTAGGTGAGCGTGAAGGCTAGCGCCTTGTAAAATGGCAGGTTCAGGACCCGGTTGGCAAAGTCGCCAGGCCCGGATGCCTCGGCCAGGGCAAGGCGGATTTCGGCAAAGGCGAGATGGTTGCGGTTGGTATAGGTGCCGACGCCGTTGAAGCGGCCAAGTGGCTCATCGGCGCGAAGCTGCGCGGTCGCATCGGCATTCACCATCTCGACCGTCTTGCACCCGAAAGGGCCACAATTCTCGACCGTCTCGATCACCTGTTCATGCGCGATGAACAGCGACTGCATCCCCACCGACACGATCGGCAGCGCGATGAACAGAAGCATCGCCAGCGCCGACGGCCAGATAAAGCTGATGAAGGTGCGGTGCGGCATGCTGCCTGTCCAGTGATGCGGGGTTGATATTCAAAAAAAAGTGAGCCGGGAGCGCGACGCGCTCCCGGCCTGTAATATCTACGGCCTAGAGGAAGCCTTTTTCCTTGGCAGCCGCGATGTAGGCAGCCTCGATATCGGCAAGAGCCTGATCAGCACTTTCCTTGCCCTGAAGGAAATCGGCAAGCTCGGCACCGATGGCACCATGCATGGTTCCCATGTAGGAAAGCATTGGATAGGGCGAGGCCCCACCAGCAGCGGAATCGACAACGCCTTTGCCGACCGGGCGGGCCTTCGCACCGGCGATCAGCCAGTTGGCGGCGTCAGCATTGCCAGCCGCCATGGCCGGCGAGATGCCGTTCATGACCGCGATGAAGGATGCCTCGGCATCGGCTGCCGACGCGTTCTTTGCAACCGCGAAGCCGTCCCACCACAGGGTTGTTGCCGGGGTCGAACCGCCAGAAACGGTCGGGGCGGCGGCGAACATGGTGTTGCCTTCGATTGCTGCGGTTGATCCCTCACCATCGGTGACGGCACCGGCGCGCGAACCCCACAGGTTGGTCAGCGCGACATTGCCGGCTTCCCACTCTGCCTGCACGGCGTTCGAATCATGCGTCAGGAAATCAGGATTCATGTATTCGGTCAGCGCCTTCATCATGTTCAGCGTGGCCACACCCTTGGCGTTGTTGATCGCTGGCTGTGCGCTGCCTGGCTTGAAGAACTCACCGCCATGGCCGAGATACATGTTCACGAACTCTTCGCCGAGGTTCCAGCCAGCCTTGTAGGTGCCGGCGATCGGATATTCCATCAGACCCTTGTCGCGGATTTTCTTGGCCACGGCCAGAACACCTTCATAGGTGGTCGGGACGCCGGCGCCGGCCGCATCAATGATATCCTTACGATAGAACAGATGCTGGGCGTTCGCCATGAAGGCCACCGCCATCACCTTGCCGTCGATGGTGATCATCTGCATGTCCTGCAGACCGCCGCCATGCTTGGCGATCAGATCGTCAAGAGGCTGTGCCAGACCATCATTCATCACCGCTACGAGCGTGCTGTTGGTGACGTGCGAGGCGGTGAACTCGGGCGGGTTGGCGGTGAAGGCCGCCACGATCAGATCCTTGTGATCCTTGTTCAGGTTGGCCGTCACGCTGGCGCCGCCGCCATCACAGGCAGTGGCCGCCGAGGCAATGGCCTGGGTCGCCGGAAAGTCATTGGCAAGAAGCTTCGCCGAGCCGGACCCGATACCGCAACCGGCATAGGCACTCGACGCGCTGGCAAGCACGAAGGCCGCAGAAACGGCGAGTTTGGAAACCTTGTTCATCATGTTCCTCCTAAGAACTCAATGTTGTGACGTTGTCATTATGACGGTGTTGGGCCCCTGCACGAACGGACAATTTGCCTGGCAGCTGCCCAACCATGCCCTGGTCGTCCGGACGGAACGGATTTTCCAGGGGCGGGATTCCATTACTGGACAAGATTTGAATACGTATGCAAATTTGTAAAGCCCTTTCGCAATGATGTGACATTTCATCGTTTTGCCGAGGCGAAGGCTCTTCATTGACAGGCCTGTCCGATAGGCTTTTCAATCATCGCGCGCACAATATGCCGAGAAAAGGAATATGCCAGTGCAGATGACCGACGCTGATATCATTATCCTCAAAAAACAGGCCCATGACGGTCTTCACGGGCTGGCTTCGGGACGGCTGTCGGTTGCCGATATCTATCATCCCGACGCCGAATATCGGGGCAGCCATCCCATCAACGAGATCGCCGGCATCGACGCCATCACCGATTTGTGGACAACACTTCGCCATGCAATTCCCGACCTCGAACGTCGTGACAGCATCTTCACCGGTGGCATTGGCAAGCCTGATTCGCGTATGCCACCGGAAATGGCAGGTCGCCAACTTGTCGCCAGCATGGGGGTGATTCAAGGCACCATGACAGGCGATCTGTTCGGCATCCCGCCAACGAACGGCCTGGTCCATCTTCGTGTCTGCGAGGTGCATCACCTTCGCGACGGACGGATCGCACGCAGCTATGTGCTGTTTGATTTTCTCGATCTGATGCGACAGGCCGGAGTCTGGCCGGTGGCCCCCTCGCTTGGGTCTGAAGGGATGTGGCCGGCCCCGACAACGCCCGGCGTCAGGATCACCGAAAATGATCAGCAGGCAGGCCAGCAATCAATCGACATCGTTCTCGGCATGCATGAGGCGCTTGGCACCTTTGATGGCAAATCCGTGCATTCGATGCGCCATGGCGATGCCTGGACGGATGATTTCCTGTGGTACGGCCCTGCCGGCATCGGCAGTACCCGCGGCATGGCAGGGTTTCAGCAGCACCATCAGATCCCGTTCCTCATCGGCTGGCCGGACCGGCAGGGGGCCGGCCATTATGTGCGGATCGCCGACGGTAATTTTGTTGTTACCGGTGGCTGGCCCTCGGTGCGTGGAACGCATCTTGGTGAATGGCTCGGCCTGCCACCAACCGGACGCAGTATCGACATGCGGGTGATGGATTTCTACCATCTGGTCGATGGCCGCATTCATGAAAACTGGGTGCCGGTCGACATCATCCACATCATGCTGCAGATGGGTGTCGACGTCTTTGCGCGCCTTCGCCACCTTTGCGGGTCACCGATGACCGACCTGCCGCGCACCTGACCGGCTCTAGCCGAGGCGCACCGGCACCCCGTCAGCCAGCACCGCATCGGCGGGGTCGTGGCTGACAAGCAGCGCCGGAATCTGCCGGTCGCGAATCTGGTCACGAACAAACATTCCAAAGCCGTGCCGCAATTCCGGGTCGAGAGATGAAAAGGCCTCATCCATCAGCAGGGCCTGCGGTTCGGCGAGCAGCGTTCGCATCAACGCCACCCGCGCGGCCTGACCACCTGACAGTGATGACGGGTCGCGATCAGCGAACCCGGTGAGGTCAGCCGCCATAAGCGCTGCCTCGACATGCGCCGCCCGGTCACGCCGGTGGCGTGCGGCAAGCCCGAAAGCCAGGTTGTCACCAATCGACATATGCGGAAACAGAAGCCCGTCCTGGAACATCAGCCCAACGCCCCGCTGTTCGGCTGGCAGGCTGGCGATGTCCACCCCGTTGAGGGTGATCTGACCGGTCCAGCGAACGGCACTGTCACCGGCCCCACTGATCACACCGAGAAGGGTTGACTTGCCACATCCGCTCGGCCCCTGAAGAAGACGTAACTCGCCACCTGAGACAGATATATCCAGCCCCTCGATCAACGGTTGCTGCTCGTCAAAGGCAATGGTCAGGGCGCGCAGTTGCAGCATGGTGGGAATCCCGGTTCGCAAAGGTGTGAAACTATAGCCCGCACCAGTCCAGCTATGCTAGGTCGATGCGAGGCAGGGTTGATCCAACCCGGCTGCCACGGCATCAGGAGATTCCGACTATGAATCCGTTCCGCACGCGTCATCACATCATGCGAATGGTGATGTCCCTGATGATGATGATGCTGGCAAGCCCAACTCTTGCCGATGATCAGGATTTTTCGACCATCCTGGAGACAGCGCGTGGGCAGACCGTTTATTTCAATGCCTGGGGCGGTGATGACAAGATCAATGACTATATCGCCTGGGCCGCTGATGAGATGGCGCAGCGCCACGGCATCACCCTGAAACATGTCAAGCTGGCCAACACAGGGGCGGCCGTATCGCGAATTCTGGCGGAACGGGCGGCCGGACGAAGCACCGGCGGTTCGGTCGATCTGTTATGGGTCAATGGCGAGAATTTCGCCGCCCTGAAACGGAATGACCTGCTGCGGAGCGCGCCATGGGCGGAATCGCTGCCATCCTGGCGTTTTACCGATGCCGACGCACTGCCCGCCATCAGGCTGGATTTCGCGGTCCCGACCGACGGGCTGGAATCGCCCTGGGGCCGGGCGCAGCTTGTTTTCGCATATGACAGCAACAATCTTGCATCGCCGCCGCGAACCGCTGACAACCTCGCCGCCTATATCATCAGCACGCCCGGCAGATTCACCTATCCGCAGCCACCCGATTTTGTCGGACTGTCCTTTCTGAAACAGATTCTAATCGAAACGGCGGTTGACACGGCACCTCTCTATGACCCGGTCCAGCCGGCACTGTTCGACAAGATGACTGCGCCGTTATGGCGGTGGCTTGACAGCGTGACGCCGCATCTGTGGCGCGGCGGGCGGGCCTATCCGGCGAATTATCCCATGCAGCGCCAGCTGCTGGCCGATGGTGAGGTCGATATCGCCATCGCCTTCAACCCTGCCGATGCCTCTTCGGCAATTGAACGCGGCGAGCTGCCAGCCAGCGTGCGCAGCTATATCCATGCTGGCGGCACCATCGCGAATGTGCATTTTCTGGCCATTCCCTTCAACGCAAACGCGCCCGAGGCGGCACAGATCGTCGCCAATTTCCTACTGTCACCGGAAGCGCAGCTTCGCAAGGCCGATCCGCGTATCTGGGGTGACCCGACGGTGCTTGCCATGCACCGCCTGTCAGAACAGGACAAGGCCGGCTTTGACGCCCTGCCACGCGGTGTTGCGACATTGTCCGAAGCCGACCTTGCCAGAACGCTGGCCGAACCACATCCATCATGGATGAAGGCCATCGAAACCGAATGGCGGCGCCGCTATGCCAGTGGCGGCTGACCGCCAATGATACGTTCCAACCCGGTACAGATTGCGTCAGCTTGATGAGTGCGGGACGATACCTCATGGTCTGCATTCTGGCACTTGCCACCGCGCTGCCGGTGATTGCCGGCATCGTTGGGGTGACGGCCCCCGCCATTGGCCTGTTTCCTCCACTTGGATTTGTTTCACCGTCACTTGATCCTGCCACGGTTTTTCTGGCCACGCCGGGACTGGCGCGGGCCGTTCTCATCTCACTTGGCACCGGGCTTTCCGCGACGTCGCTTGCCGTTCTGTTCAGCTTCGCGCTTCTTGTCACCTTCGAAGGCGCACACAGGTCCCGCTGGCTTCGTCGGCTTGCCGGACCGTTGATCGCCGTACCGTACAGCACCGTTGCCATCGGGGTTCTGTTCCTGCTGGCGCCGTCAGGATGGCTGATGCGGCTTGTCTCGCCAGGCCTGACGGGGTTTGACCGGCCACCGCTCTGGGCGCTTGTCCCGGATGGCAGCGGGGCGGTGCTGTGTCTCGGACTGCTGGTCAAGGAGGTGCCGTTTCTCGTCCTTGTCAGCCTCGCCGCCCTTGCCACCCTGCCGGTCCGCCGGTTGCTGGCAACCGGCATGTCATTGGGATATGGCCGCACGGCAAGCTGGCTCCATCTTGTCCTGCCACTTGTCTATCGCCGTATCAGGCTGCCGGTATTTGCCGTGCTTGTCTTCAGCCTGTCGGTTGTCGACATGCCACGTCTTCTCGGCCCGATGCTGCCGCCACCGCTTGCCGTGCTGATTGTCGAGGGCTTCGAGGATACCGAGCTCGCGGCGCGCCTCCCGGCCTCGTTCGGAGCATTGCTGCAGATTTTAATGACGGGTGCGGCACTGGTTATCTGGCGGATCGGCGAATGGCTGTGTGGCGCTGCGCTGGCAAGGTTGCGGCGGGGCGGGTTTCGCCTTGCCACCTTGTGTGCATATGTCAGGGCGCTGGCGGCATGCGCGACCCTGCCGATCATCATCGGCTGCACCGGGTTGGTGGCGGCGGCACTGTGGTCGGTTGCCGGGCCCTGGTTCTTTCCGGCGACGCTGCCAGACGCGCTGACATGGCGGTTCTGGATGCGCACCGACAGCCTTGCCCCGGCGCTGATGGCCAGCATCGTCATCGCCGCCGTCGCGTCGCTTGTCGCCGTGGCACTTGCCCTGCTGGCGATAGAACTCACGCGTCCCCGCGGCCGGGCGGGGGTCTTCTGGCAGGTCTGGATTTTCGCGCCCATCCTGCTGCCACAGGCAGGCTTTGTTCCCGGCCTGCAGATGGTGCTGACAATGACATGGCTTGAGGGAACATGGCTGGCGATGATCTGGATGCATGTGCTGTTCATCCTTCCCTATGCCTGGCTGATTCTGGCACCGGCCGCGGCCTCGCTCGACAGGCGGCACGGGCAGGTCGCGGCCAGCCTGGGAGCCGGCGCATGGCGTCGCTATCGCTGCGTGACATTGCCGATGCTGGCACCGGCCATCATCACCGCGCTGTTCGTCGGGACGTCGGTTTCGGTGGCGCTGTATCTGCCAAGTCTGTTTGCCGGGGCCGGACGGATCACCACAATGACGCTTGAGGCGGTGGCGCTTGCCTCGGGCGGCAGCCGGGCCATGGCAGGCGTTGCAACGATGCTGCAACTGCTGATTCCGATGCTGGCCTTTGCCGCGTTGCAGACGGTCTGGCACCTGCGATATGGACGCTTCGCCGGCATGCGTGCTGGCGGCTTGCATTGACCGGTTTTCCCGCGCACTCTCCTGCCTCGGTTCCACTGCAAATGGATTTGATACGTGCGCATTCTGGTTTATGGCGATTCCAACAGCTGGGGCTATCTTGATGACGGGTCGGGGCTGCGGCACGCCGAACGCTGGCCGGTGATGATGGCGCGGCATCTGCGCAAGGCCGGCATTGAGGTCGAGCTTTTCGAGGAATGTCTTCCCGGTCGCACAACCAATATCGATGATCCGCAGGACGGTGCCTGGTGCAATGGCCTCACCCCCCTGAAAGCCATCCTGCTGTCGCAGCAGCCACTCGACCATATTCTCGTCATGCTTGGCACTAACGACATGAAGGTCAGGTTCGGACGGGACGCCGCGGCGATCACCGCCGGCGTGATGTCGCTTCTTACCACCATCCATGAGACCGCCGCCGGCCATGGCGGATGGCATGACGAGACGTCCGCCCCCGTGACAGTCATCTGCCCGCCCGAACTTGGCGGCCTTGCCGATGATCCGAACTGGCTTCGTTACGGCGAATGGCATGGCGCGCGCGCCACCTCACAGGCCCTGCCGCCCGTCTTGAAGGCGGCGTGTAATGCTGCCGGGGCGGGATTCATCGATGGCAATCTCCATGCGGTGTCATCACCGCGCGACCCGATCCACTGGAGCGCCGCGACACAGACAGCCTTCGGCGGGGCCATCGCCCGCGAAATCCTGGCCGCAGGCTGATCAATGCTTTACCGGATCATCCTGCCGCTGGTGTTTGTCGGGCTGTGGTCGTCGGCTTTCGTCACCGCCAAGGTGGGCGTTCAATATGCAACGCCATTCGCGATGCTGATGCTGCGTTTCGGCATTGTGAGCGTTCTCTTTGGCCTGATTTTGCTGGCCGTCCGGCATTGGCGCAACGCTACGCAGGGGCTGCCGACGCGGCAGGTAATCGCACTGACCGCCCTTGTCGGGCTGTTGCTTCACGGGATTTATCTTGGCAGCGTTTTCTTCGCGCTGTCACAGGGGTTGCCTGCCGGTGTCTCGGCGCTGATTGTCTCGCTGCAACCGCTTCTTGCCTCCGGACTCGCCATCATCCTGTTCGACGAAAAGCTGCGCGGCGTGCAGGTCCTCGGCATGCTGGCAGGCATTTTCGGCGTTGTTCTGGTGCTGCTGCCAAAGATCGGCGGAGCGCTGCCGATGGTCGGCCTTGTCTCGGTGACCATCGGGCTTGCCGCGGTGACCGGTGGCACCCTGTTGCAGAAGAAGATCGGCGGCAAGATCAATCTGTTGGCGAGCAACCTCATCCAGTCGCTTGCCGCCACAGCCTTCTTCCTTGTCATATGCGCGACGGTGGAACCGCCACAGATCGACTGGCAGCCGCCTTTCCTGCTGGCACTGGCCTGGCTGGTGCTGATGGTGTCGATGGGGGCCTATCTGATCCTGATGGTGATGATCCGGCGCGACAGCATGGCGGCAGTATCATCGCTGATGTTCCTTGTCCCGCCGGTGACCGCCATCATCGCCGCCATCGGCTTTGACGAGCCGTTGACCATGCTGGGCATTATCGGCTTCTGTGTGACAAGTGGCGGCGTCTATCTGGTGACCCGCTATTCATCACCCGGCACACCATAGCTTGGCGCGGCGGTGGGGTTCAGCGCCCGCAGGCTGTAGGCCTGCATTTGCGGCTCATACGCCCGCCACAGACCGCGAAGCACCTTGCCGGGACAGTCCTCGGTCCAGTCGACCCGCAGATCAACAAGCGGCCAGCTATGTTCATGCGCGACAAGCAGCGACGCCGAATGTGTCGGTCCCTCTTCACCACCGGCGGCAATTCCCGCCTCCAACGCCGCCAGAAGACGCGCCGCAAGGTGCCTGGCACCGCCAGCCTCGAAGCTGGCGATCATCGCTGCCGGCACCCCGGCTGTTGCCAGCAGATTGCCAGCCGCAACGCATCCCCCGCCCGTCGCCACCGCATGTGTACCCAGAATTTCACTACCGGTGACATGCGCCACCCCGCCGACGAGATCGGCCGGTTTGCCAACCCCCATCAGA
>CAJWDO010000043.1 GCA_913031555.1 uncultured Alphaproteobacteria bacterium
CTTGCGAAATGCAATAATTGGGCAATATGAAAGTAATATCAGGACAATTGACCGCAACCGATATCGTCCCTGCATATTGTCCTTGTCAGCGACGCGCCCACATGTTGATAAATGACGGAAACACAGCCTGCCATGCCATGCTCCGGCCGGGTGGCGGCTGAACATGAATCTTCAACAGGAATTTCCACATCATGGCAAACATCGCTTTTCTCGGTCTTGGTGTCATGGGCTATCCCATGGCTGGACATATCGCCGCCGCCGGCCATCAGGTAACGGTCTATAACCGCACCGCCGCCAAGGCCGAGGCCTGGATGGCCCAGCATGGTGGAGCGCACGCGCCAACCCCGGCCGCCGCCGCTGCCGGCGCCGATGTTGTGCTGTCCTGTGTTGGCGACGACCCGGATGTCCTTGAGGTCGCGCTCGGGTCCGATGGTGCCATTCCGGCGATGCGTGAGGGCGCCATCTATATCGACAACAGCACCGTCTCTGCCGAGGTGGCGCGCAAGCTGGCATCGGTTGGCGGCGAACGCGGGATCGGCGTTCTCGACGCACCGGTGTCCGGAGGCCAGGCCGGCGCCGAGAATGGCAAGCTGACGGTGATGGTCGGCGGTGCGCAGACCGATTTCGATTCCGCCCTGCCAGTCATGGAATGCTATGGCGCGCGGGTCGTGCGGATGGGCGAGGCCGGCAGCGGCCAGCTTGCCAAGATGGTCAACCAGATCTGTATTGCCGGGCTTGTACAGGGCCTGTCGGAGGGGCTGAATTTCGCGGCCGAGAGCGGGCTTGATACCGACGCGCTTCTTGAAGCCATTTCAGGCGGCGCGGCGCAGTCCTGGCAGATGGTCAACCGTGGTCACACGATGGTCAGGGACGAATTCGATTTCGGTTTCGCTGTTGACTGGATGCGCAAGGATCTGCGGATCTGCCGTGAAGAAGCGGCGCGCAATGGTGCCCCACTGCCGGTGACCGAAATCGTCGCCGGTTTCTATGACGAGCTGTCCGAAATGGGCCATGGCCGCGGCGACACCTCGTCGCTGATCCGCCGCCTTCGCAAGGGGTGAGAAAAATCCTTCCCCGAAACCGAGCTATCAGGAACCAGTTAATCTTTTTGTAACCTGCCGCATGCTAACTTGGCAGAGTTTGAATTGGCTGCTCAGGGTGATCTGTGACTGAATTTCTGGCCATGCATGGTGCGCTGATTGGCGGTTTGCTCGTCACCTGTATCATTTCCGCGGTTACACCCGGGCCAAACAACTTCATTGTTCTGACCGCGCGGCTGTCCGATACCATGGCGGCTGCGCTGCGGGTCTATTTTGGCGTCTGCCTCGGCTTTCCCTTCATGGTATTTGTTGTGTCGCTGATCGTCGCCCATTATGGCGAGGCTGTCATCGAGCAGCTGACAATCGTCAAATATCTTGGAATCGCCTTTCTGCTCTACCTGTCGATAAAGCTGTTCCTGGCCGCGCCAAGCGATCTGTCCGGGCAGGCTGGCACCGCGCCCGGGTTCATTTTCGCCTTTATGTTTCAGTGGATGAATCCAAAGGCATGGGCGATGGCGTCCAGCACCACCGTCATTGCCGGGCCGGAGCTGTTTCTGCTGCCCTCTCTGATTTACCTTATTGTCATATTTCCCTGTGTCGGGGTGTGGTTCTGGTTTGGCGACCTGTTGAAACGCCGCATTCTCGGCACGCCTTATGAGCGGTATCTGAACCGCTCACTCGCCGTGCTGCTGGCGCTCAGCGTCCTGCTGATGATCTGAGGCTGCAATCCACGCCCGCGATCAAGGCTTACAGCCCGACGCAGACGAACTTGATCTCGAGGAATTCGTCGATCCCGTATTTCGACCCCTCGCGGCCAAGGCCGGAGCTTTTCACCCCGCCGAACGGCCCGACCTCGGACGAGAAGATGCCGGTATTCGCCGACACCATGCCATATTCCAGCGCCTCGCTGACGCGGAACAGCCGGGTCGTGCTGTCGGTGAAGATATAGGCGGCAAGTCCGAATTCGGTATCATTCGCCATCGCCACGACCTCCTCGTCGGTGGAGAAGCGGAACAGCCCCGATACCGGCCCGAAGGTTTCCTCGCCGAACATCTGCATCTGCGGCGTCATGCCGGACAGCACGGTTGGCTGGAAGAAGGTGCCGCCAAGATCATGCCGCCCGCCGCCGGTCAGCAACTCCGCGCCCTTGTCCAGCGCGTCGGCGACATGGCGCTCGATCTTGTCCAGCCCCTGCCGGTCGATGATCGGCCCCTGTTCAACGCCGTCCTCCATGCCGTCGCCGACCTTCATCGCGTCGCTGGCGGCGACAAGCCGTTTCGCGAATTCATCATAGATGCCGTCCTGAACGAAGATGCGGTTGGCGCAGACACAGGTCTGGCCGGCATTGCGGTATTTCGAGGCCATGGTGCCGGCAATCGCGGTGTCGATATCGGCGTCGTCAAAGACGATCAGCGGCGCGTTGCCGCCAAGCTCAAGGCTCATTTTCTTCAGGGTGCCGGCGCTCTGGCGCATTAGAATGCGGCCAACCTCGGTCGAACCGGTGAAGGTCATCTTGCGGATCCGGTCATCCTCGCACATCGTCGATCCGATGGCCGGGGCGTCCATGCCGGTGACGATGTTGATCACGCCCGCCGGAATGCCCGCCCGGTGGGCCAGTTCGGCCAGTGCCAGCGCCGACAGCGGCGTCTGTTCGGCAGGCTTCAGGACGCAGGCGCACCCGGCGGCGATGCCCGGCGAGACCTTGCGGGTGATCATCGCAATCGGAAAATTCCACGGGGTGATGGCACCAAACACACCAACAGGCTGTTTGAAGGTGAGGAAGCGCTTGTCCGGGATCGGGCTTTCCATGACATCGCCGCAGACCCGCCTGGCCTCTTCGGCGAACCAGTCGATAAAGGTGGCACCATAGGCAATCTCGCCACGTGCCTCGGCAATCGGCTTGCCCATCTCGGTGGTCAGGATGACCGCCAGATCCTCGGCATTGGCAAGGACCAGCTCATACCATCCGCGCATCACCATGGCGCGGTCCTTGGCGGTGCGCGCGGCCCAGGCTGCCTGCGCCGGCACCGCGGCGTCGATGGCGGATGTAACCGCGGCGGCGTCAAGATCGGCCACCTCGGCTATGACCTTGCCGGTGGCCGGGTTGGTGACGGCAAAGCGCCTGTTCTGCGGTGCCTGCACCCATTCACCATTGATATAGGAGTCGGTGCGAAGCAGGGTCGGATCGTTCAAGTTCATGGCTCGGGGGCTCCTTGGTCCGGGCTGTTCCGGAAAGCGAATATCAGTCGCGTGGCGGCAACGGGTTGATGTTCAGGGTCTTGAATGGGCCGCCAGCGGCGCCAAGCCGGTGCGCCCGCGCCACCTCGACATAATGCACCGCCGATTTGCGGTTGTTGGCAAGGTCCTCGTCGCTGAGATCGCGCATCTTGCGGGCCGGGCGTCCGGCCCACAACTCACCCGCCGGGATCACCTTGCCCGGCGTCAGCATCGCGCCCGCGGCCAGCATGCCGGTCGGCTCGATCACCGCGCCATCCATGACAATCGCCCCCATGCCGACAAATCCACCATCGCCGATGGTACAGGCATGGACCAGCGCGCAATGCCCGATGGTGACGTCATTGCCGATGATCGTCGGGAAGGTGCGGCTGTCGATATGGATGCAGCTGTTGTCCTGGATATTGGTGTTCTCGCCGACGGTGACATAGTTGTTGTCGCCGCGAATCGTCACATTGTGCCAGACGCTGCTGTTCGCCTCGATTCGCACCGCGCCGACAATGGCGGCGGTCGGCGCGACAAATACGGTGCCGTCGATTTCGGGCACAAGATCCATGAAGGGCGCGATATAGGCGCGCCGGATATGCGCCCCTGACGGGCCGTCCTCGGTCATGTCGTAGGTCATGTCGGCGCTCCTTCGGGTGGGGTCTCAGAACAAGACTTACCGTCAACAGGTATCGAATTACAGAGATTTTTCAACTTCATGTTTATTGAAAACGCCGGCTGCTGTACCAAGATACGGAACAACGCAAATTTACGGAGGCTGACATGGCATTCACTCTACCGGACCTGCCCTACGCGCATGATGCGCTGGCAAATCTGGGCATGAGCGCGGAGACGCTCGAATATCACCACGACCTGCATCACAATGCCTATGTCGTGAACGGCAGCAAGCTGATTGCCGGCACCGAATGGGAAGGCAAATCTCTCGAGGATATTATAACCGGAACCTATGACGCGTCGGCAGTGGCGCAGAACGGGATCTTCAACAACGCCTCACAGCATTGGAACCACAACCAGTTCTGGGAAATGATGAGTTCCGGCGAATCCGGCATGCCGGGCGAGCTGGAATCGGCGCTGACGGACAGCTTTGGCAGCGTTGATGCCTTCAAGGATGAATTCAAGGCGGCTGGTGCCGGGCAGTTCGGCTCCGGCTGGTGCTGGCTGGTCAAGGCAGCCGACGGCGCATTGAAGGTCACCAAGACCGAGAATGGTGTGAACCCGCTCTGCTTTGGCCAGACGGCGCTTCTTGGCTGCGATGTGTGGGAACATTCCTACTATATCGATTTCCGTAACAAGCGGCCGGACTACCTTGCCAATTTCCTCGACCGGCTGGTCAATTGGGAAAATGTGGCTTCGCGCCTTTAGAGACGAAAAATTTACCTTTCAGCCCCGCCCGGCCCCGGCCTGGCGGGGTTTTTTGTCTGTGCCGCATTTAAACCCCAAACGCGCCACATTGAGATACTTAATCGGCGTTATAACCAAACAAGTTTGAGGCCTTCTCCACCCATGACATGAAAGGATTTCAGCCATGGCAGCAGCCGCTATCTTGTTTCTACTCGGCGTCGGTTTATACAACAGCGACGGCATGTCCGAGTTCCGCGACCACAGCAACCACAATGCGAAATACGTTTTTGCCTATGTGAAGGACTGCGAGAGTGGCCTTCGCGATTCGGGATATGCCTATGCGCCGTCGGGGAGTCTTGTCCTGAAGCAGGTCAATCGCGACGGCACCGTCGGCGAGGCCTGCGCCGAATAGGCTCAAGCCGATTGGGGCCAGTCTTAATAGGGCCAGTCTTAATAGGGTCAGTCCTGCGAGTCGCCATCACCAACCATGCTGTTGACGCGCAGCCGCAGGGCGTTGAGCCGGATGAAACCATGCGCGTCCGCATGATCGTAATCAACCGCGCCTTCCTCGAAGGTGACGAGATCGGCATTGTACAGCGAGTTTGGTGATTTTCGGCCTGTCACGATGACATTGCCTTTATAGAGTTTCACCCGCACGACTCCGCGAACGGCATCGCGGCAGCTGTCGATCGCCGCCTGCAGCATCTCGCGCTCCGGTGCGAACCAGAACCCGTTATAGACCAGCTCGGCATAGCGCGGCATCAACTCGTCCTTCTGATGCGCCGCGCCGCGGTCAAGTGTGATCGACTCCATGGCCCGCCGCGCTGTCAGCAGGATGGTGCCACCCGGCGTTTCATAGACACCGCGCGACTTCATCCCGACAAACCGGTTCTCGACAAGGTCGAGCCGGCCAATGCCATTGGCGCCGCCAAGCTCGTTCAGCCTGGTCAGCAGCTGGGCCGGCGTCATTTTCACACCGTCGATGGCCACCGGGTCGCCGGCCTCGAACTCAATCTCGATTTCGGTTGGTTGGTCGGGGGCGTCCTCCGGCGATACCGAGCGCGAAAAGATATATTCCTCAGGTGCCACCCACGGATCTTCCAGAACCTTGCCTTCGGCCGAAATGTGCAGAAGATTCGCATCGACGCTGAAAGGTGCCTCGCCGCGCTTGTCGCGCGGGATTGGTATCTGGTTCTGTTCGGCATATTCGATCAGCTTTGTGCGCGAGCTGAGATCCCATTCGCGCCACGGCGCGATGACGTGGATATCGGGTTGCAACGCATAGTAGGCCAGCTCGAAACGGACCTGGTCATTACCCTTCCCGGTGGCACCATGCGCAACGGCATCGGCGCCGACCGCGCGCGCGATCTCGATCTGCCTTTTCGCGATCAGCGGACGCGCGATCGAGGTGCCAAGAAGATACATCCCTTCATAGAGCGGGTTGGCCCGGAACATCGGGAACACGTAGTCGCGGACGAATTCCTCCCGCAGATCCTCGACGAAGATTTCCTTGATGCCCAGAAGTTCGGCCTTGGCCCGCGCCGGCTCGACCTCTTCACCCTGGCCGATATCGGCGGTGAAGGTCACCACTTGGGCGTTATAGCGGTCCTGCAGCCAGCGCAGGATGACCGAAGTGTCGAGCCCGCCGGAATAGGCAAGAACGACTTTTTTGACTGAATCCTGTTTCATGGCGTTTCTCATAACGGATCACCTGTGTCCCCGCAACGCAGATTTTATCTGTCGGACAGCACCGGCAAGGCCGTTCATGGGACGTTTTGTGGCGATGAGGGCATATTGCGGAAAGGCTTTGGCGGGTAATCCAGCAGACATGGTGCCAGTTCACGATCCCAAAGGATAACAGATCATGACCCCCCAGACGGACATCGAAATTGCCCGCGCCGCAACCAAGCTGCCGATTCAGGATATCGGCACGAAGCTTGGCATCCCGGCGCAGGACCTTCTTCCCTTCGGTCATGACAAGGCGAAATTGTCGGCGGAGTTCATTGCCGGGACGGCGGATCGCAAGGATGGCAGGCTGATTCTGGTGACGGCCATCAACCCGACACCGGCAGGCGAGGGCAAGACAACCACCACTGTCGGGCTGGTTGATGGGCTGAACGCCCTTGGCAAACAGGCCACGGTCTGTATCCGCGAGGCTTCGCTTGGTCCCTGTTTCGGGATGAAGGGCGGCGCCGCCGGCGGCGGCTATGCGCAGGTTGTGCCGATGGAGGAGATGAACCTTCATTTCACAGGTGATTTTCACGCCATCACATCGG
The DNA here is from genome assembly GCA_913031555.1 of uncultured Alphaproteobacteria bacterium. Taxonomy (GTDB): domain Bacteria; phylum Pseudomonadota; class Alphaproteobacteria; order Puniceispirillales; family Puniceispirillaceae; genus UBA8309. The sequence goes on from CAJWDO010000043.1 coordinate 6,899, forward strand.
CGCATAATCTGCTGTCGGCGATGATCGACAATCATATCTACTGGGGGAATGAGCTGGAGATTGATCAGCGCCGGGTGACCTGGCGGCGTGTCGTCGATATGAATGACCGCGCTCTGCGCGATATCGTGACAAGCCTTGGCGGCGTATCGAACGGCTTTCCACGGCAGGCCGGTTTCGACATCACCGTCGCCTCCGAGGTGATGGCCATCCTGTGTCTCTCATCAGATCTTGAGGATCTGCAGAAACGTCTTGGCGACATCATTGTCGCCTATCGCCGTGACCGGTCGCCGGTCTATTGCCGCGACATCAAGGCCGATGGCGCGATGACGGTGTTGCTGGCGCAGGCGCTGCAGCCGAACCTGGTACAGACCCTCGAGAACAATCCGGCCTTTGTGCATGGTGGCCCATTCGCCAATATTGCGCATGGTTGCAACTCGGTGATCGCGACGCAGACGGCGCTGAAGCTGTCCGATTATGTTGTGACCGAGGCCGGCTTCGGGGCTGATCTCGGGGCCGAGAAATTCCTGAATATCAAATGCCGCAAGGCCGGCCTCGCGCCGAGCGCCATTGTCCTTGTCGCCACTATCCGTGCCATGAAGATGAATGGTGGTATCGCGCGCGCCGACCTTGGCACCGAGAACGTCGCCGCGGTAGAGGCAGGCTGTGCCAATCTCGGACGACATATCGAGAATCTGAAGTCCTTCGGTGTGCCGGTTGTCGTGGCGGTGAATCATTTCACCGGTGATACCGATGCCGAGGTCGCGGCGCTGCAGAGCTATGTCGCCGAGCAGGGAAGCGAGGCGATCATCTCAAAACATTGGGAGCTTGGCGGTGAGGGGGCACGCGAGCTTGCCACCCGCGTGGCCGAAATCGCTGATGCCGATATGGCCAATTTTGCACCGATCTACCCTGATGACATGCCGCTGTTCGAGAAGATCGAGACCATCGCCAAGCGCATCTACCGCGCCGACGAGGTTCTGGCCGACAAGAAAATCCGCGACCAGCTGCGGCAGTGGGAAGATCAGGGTTATGGCCATCTGCCTGTCTGCATGGCAAAGACGCAATACAGCTTCAGCACCGACCCGAACCTGCGCGGCGCGCCGACCGGACATTCGGTGCCGGTTCGTGAGGTCCGGCTGTCAGCCGGGGCCGGCTTCATTGTCGCCATCTGCGGCGAGATCATGACCATGCCGGGACTGCCGCGTGTGCCGTCCGCAGAAAATATCTGCCTGAACGAGGCTGGTGAGATTGAAGGTCTGTTCTAGCTCTGCTGGAGCGATGCGGCGGCGGCGGTCAGCGCGTGGTGAAGTGACTGCGCCGAGGCGCGTGGTCCATAGACGGTAAAGCCGATGCCGGCATCGCGGCAAACCAGAACGCACAGCATGTGATGAACAGGTGTCCGCACCGCCGCGCCGCCCTGCATCTGCCGCGTGTCGGCGGCGCTGAGTCTCTCCAGCATGGCCGGCACATCCCTGCCGGTAATATCGAACCGCACCCACGCATCGCTCTGGTCGGTGATCGAGGCCGCCACCCCGAAGGTGCCAGCAAGACCAGTGGCAAGATCAGTCGTGCCGGTTTCGGCCTCGACAAGGAACTGGTCAGGCCCCATCCAGATCACCCCGCGCGTATCGTCGCCGGTCCGCTGGCCAGGTGCTGGCAGGTCGGTGCCAAGCGCCGTTTGCGCCGCTTTCCTGAAACGCGCGGCCTTGCCACGGCGCATCGCCAGTGAGGCAAGACAGGTATCCGCAACCTCGGTAATCCTGACGCCGCCAAACAGATCGTCGCGCGCCTCGATGCCGCCAAGGGCGGTGATTGCCGTCAAATTAGCCACGGAGCCGCTCTCCCTCGGGATCAATGAAATGCGGGCTGCAAATGCGGGCTCGCGCCGACCGCCCCTCAAGCGGATTCATCAGCCGCACCGTCTCGCCATGCCGTTGGGCGCCGCGGGTGATGAAGCCAAGTCCGATCGAGGCTTCGAGATGCGGTGACCAGGCGACCGAGGTGACATAGCCTTCATCATGCGCCGGGTCGACCGGTGTGCCCTCGGCGAACAGATGTGCGCCGGCGGTGGCGATATCGCCGTCGATGGCCTGCAATCCGACCAGACACAGCCCGTCCTCGGCGACAAGCGCCTCGCGGCCGGCAAGCACCGCGCCGATGCTGTCCTTCTTCGCCGAGACCATCCTCGCCATGCCGAGATTGCGCGCGGTGATGGTGCCGTTCAGCTCATTGCCGGTAACATGCCCCTTCTCGACCCGCATGACACCAAGCGCCTCGGTGCCATAGGGGGTGATGTCATAGGCCTCGCCTGCCGCCATAAGCGCGCGGATCATCGCATCGCCATAGCGCGACGGCACCGCGATCTCGTAGGCAAGCTCGCCGGAGAAGGAAATCCTGAACAGCCGCGCCGGTACACCGCCGCACACGCTCAGGTTCGCGCAGGCCATGAAGGGAAACCCCTCATTGGAGATATCATGATCCGGGTCGACGATGCCCCGCAGGACGTGTCTGGCGTTCGGGCCGGCGACGGCGAACTGTGCCCAGCTGTCAGTGGCCGAAATCAACTGCACATCCATGTCGGGGCGCAGACACTGACGGACGAATTCCAAATGCCGATAGACGCCGACGGCGTTCGCCGTTGTCGTGGTCATCAGATAATGCGTCTCACCAAGCCGCGCCGTGGTGCCGTCATCCATCACCATGCCATCCTCGCGCAACATCAGCCCGTAGCGCGTCTTGCCGACCGGCAGGGTGGAAAACATGTTGCTGTAGACAAGGTCGAGAAAGGCGCCGGCATCGGTTCCCTGGATATCAATCTTGCCAAGCGTGCTGACATCGCACACCCCGACCGACCGGCGGGTTGCCAGCACTTCGCGATCGACCGATTCGCGCCAGTGGGTTTCGCCTTCCCGCGGGAACCATTGCGCGCGGAGCCAGCTTCCCGCCTCGACAAATACGGCGCCCTGCTCGGCCGCCCAGTGATGTGATGGTGGCAGGCGTGTCGGCCGGAAATCGCGGCCTACCGACCGGC
>CAJWDO010000044.1 GCA_913031555.1 uncultured Alphaproteobacteria bacterium
CCCGGCAACGACAAGGCCGATCCCCTGGCCAAGCGAGCCGAACCCCTGCACGACGCCAAGCGACCCGCCGCGCGATGATCGCCCCGCCACCTTGCTGGCTATGCTGCTCAGCGCCGGAGAGGCGATGGCGAACCCGACGCAGATCGCGGTCGTCGCCACCGTTGTCTGGAAAAGTGGGTGGTCATTGCCCGGCAGCATGCCAACCACCGCCAGCACAGTTATAATCTGCCCGCCGACCAGCAATACACCACCAAGTCCCATCGCGCCGACCTCGCCGAATCTTGTGACGATATGCCTGATCAGCACCGCCTGAACGACGACGATGCAGACGCCGATATAGGTAAAAAGCCAGCCTGTCTCGCGGGCACCAAAGCCGAGATAGTCACGAAGCACCAGCACGAAGGACGCCTCGACCTGTGCAAAGGCAAGGTTCAGCACAAGCGCGACGATGGCATAGAGTGCCAGCGGCGAGCGGACCAGCACCCGCATCCGCACCGGCAACCCCGCCGCTTCGCCCTCCGGCAGGATTCGTCCGCCGGGCGGTGCCTTCAAACGCATTGTCAGGACCAGCGCCAGCAGTGAAAATCCAGAGGCAAGAAGAAACGGTGCCTGATGAAGCGGCCCGCTGCCGATATGGCTGAGCAGCCCACCAAGCGCCGGCCCGGCAACAAATCCGACACCGATGGCGGCACCAAGCAGACCCATATACTGGGCGCGTTTTTCATCCGTGGTGCGATCGGCAATCATCGCCTGGATGACCCCGGTATTGCCCGAGGCAAAACCGGCGATGATCCGCGAGGCGAACATCGACAGGATATCGGTGGACAGCGCGAACCACAGATGCGCCGCCGCGCTGATGGCAAGTGACAGGAACAGGACCCGCCGGCGGCCGTAATGGTCCGACAGCCTGCCAAGGATCGGGTTGGCCACAAACATCGCCAGCGCAAACGAGGCCAAAAGCATCGTCATCACGCTCGCCGGCAGGCCAAGCATCTCGATCACGGTGTAGGGGAGAACCGGGATCAGGGCGCCTACACCAATGAAATTTATTCCCACTATGAGCAGGAGTACCGGCATCCCTACCCCTTGATGAAACTGCAAACGGGCGATCCTGAAAGCGCCTCTTCGGTCACGATCCCCAAATTTCGGAAACAGCCACCAATCATGAATAACTCTCGGCTTCGAAAATCCGCGTGACGTCTTCGCCCCAGGATTCGCGATAGAGCCGCAGCAGCCGTTCGGCTGGCGTCTCACCATTTGCGATGGCATTGCGAAGCGGCGCCAGATATCCCGTCTCATCGCTGCCGCTGTCATCAATGCGGGCGCGACGCCGCAGACCTGCCGACGCCAGATCGACAAGCCTTGCCGCCAGATCGTGAACATCCCTGCCGCCAAGCTGGCCACGAAGACCGTCACGCGACACCGACAGCCGCGCCTCCATCACGTCATCGGCGTTCAGCGGTGCCGCAAGAGCTGTCGCTTCCTCGAGGGCCTGATCATCATAGAGAAGCCCGACCCAGAAGGCTGGCAAGGCGCAGATATTGCCCCACGCACCACCATCGGCACCGCGCATCTCGAGGAATCTCTTCAGGCGCACCTCGGGGAAGGCCGTGGTGATATGGTCCTGAAAGTCATCCATACTTGGCATCTGGCCCTCAAAGCCGGTCAGCATACCATCCATGAAATCACGGAATGACCGGCCGGCGACATCGATGTAATCGTCGCCGCGATGCAGGAAATACATAGGCACATCAAGGATATAGTCGATCCATTGTTCATAGCCGAAATAGTCATCGAAGACGCATGACGGCACACCGCTGCGGGCGGCGTCGGTGTCGGTCCAGGCCTGCGCGCGCGTCGAAAGCCACCCCGATGGCGCGCCATCCTTGAAGGGTGAATTCGCGAACAGCGCTGTTGCCACAGGTTGCAGCGCCAAAGAGGTGCGGAACTTGCGCCGCATGTCAGCCTCGTCGGAAAAATCGAGATTCACCTGAACCGTGCAGGTGCGGAGCATCATGTCGAGACCAAGCGTGCCAACCTTCGGCATATGGCGGCTCATGATGCGGTATCGCCCCTTCGGCATGAAGCTGATATCCTCGCGCCGCGCCGTCGGATGATAGCCGACGCCGAGCATGCCGATGTCAAGCGGCGCCGCCGCCGCCTTCATATGCCGCAGATGGCGGCCGGTTTCGTTACAGGTCTGGTGGAGGTCGTCCAGCGGCGCGCCGGAAAGCTCAAGCTGGCCACCAGGCTCAAGCGAAACAGCACCGCCATCGGCATCGGTGATGCCGATGATGTTGCCTTTTTCCATGATCGGCTCGGCATCCGGCCCGAGCTCGGTCAGCAACCGCTCAAGCAACGCGCCGATGCCGGCCTCACCCTCATAGGCGACCGGCGCCAGATTATGGCGGTGAAAGAGGAATTTCTCGTGTTCGGTGCCGATCTTCTGATCCCTGACAGGCGTTTCGCCATCAGCAATCCAGGCGATCATCTGGCCGACATCTACAGGTTGTTCTTGGTGGTCATGCATCAAGCTGAATCCGTCCCGTGCGCGACGCTCCGCGGATTGCGGCTGTAAGCGTCGAAGTGATGGTGGAAGCAAGGCAGGCATGGCCGGTTCGAGGCACCTGGCATCAGACCCAGTCTCCACACACCGATTGAAAACAGGCAAGTGCCGCTATGGCCGCCGTATCGGCGCGCAATATGCGCGGGCCGAGCGAAAGTTTCAAACTATTTTGACGGGCCGAAATCATCGCCCGTTCAGCCTCGGAAAAGCCACCCTCGGGGCCAATCACCACCGCCGCATGCGAAATCGGCGCTGCATCGCTCAGGACACGGACGGCATTCATCCCGGCATCTCCGGCCGTTGCCTCGTCGCAGAAGATGATGGTGCGGTCCGTATCGCAGCTGTCGAGCGCCTCTGACAGGTTGGTAAAGGGCATGACCTCGGCGATATCCAGCCGCTCGGTCTGCTCAGCCGCTTCGATGGCGTTGGCCAGCATGCGATCGTCATTCACCCGTGAAACTTGACAATGTTCGGTGCGAATCGGCCAGATGCGGCTGCATCCCATCTCGGATGCCTTCTGCGCGATGAAATCAAGCCGCGCCTTCTTCACCGGCGCGAAAAGCAACCATAGATCAGGGCTGGATGTCTGGGGGCGTGTCGCCTGCTGTATGACCAGCTGGCATTCACGCCTGCCCCTGCGATTTATCCCAGCCTGCCATTCGCCGTCACGGCCATTGAAGACAAGTACAGTCTCACCGTCCCGGCAGCGCATCACATTCAGCAGATAATGCTGCTGCTCCCTCGAAGGCTGGATGGAGGTTCCGACGGCAAGTTCGTCGGCGACGAACAGTCGGGCGCTGGCGGGTGATGCGGTCATTTGACACATTTAGGGCGCACGGCGCTGCTTTGCAAGCCTGCCATAGCCATGCTGGCCGGCTATACGAGAAAGGCAAACTGCGCTAAGGATGATGGGCATGAAAGACACCGCCAAATCCACACCATCAGAGGTTAACGAAGCGCCGCGCCGGCATACCGACATCAACCCGCGCGGGTGGTGGCGCCGACTGCCGCGCCGGCTTCATCCCTATATCCTGCTGGCCCGTTTCGACCGGCCGATCGGATGGTGGCTTTTGCTGCTGCCGGGATGGTGGATCATTCCGGCCACCGCTACCGGGACCGGCCGCATGGTCGAGTTGATGATGCTGTTCCTGATCGGCGCGGTGACAACGCGCGCCGCCGGCTGTGTGATAAATGATCTGTGGGACCGGCGGCTCGACCAGAGTGTCGAGCGCACCGCCGGCCGGCCGCTTGCCGCCGGCACCATCGGGATCACCGCTGCTGTCATTTTTCTGGGCGTGCTTGGCCTGTTTGGTCTGATGATACTTGTGCGCCTTCCCCTTGCCGCGATTCTGACCGGCATTGCCGCCCTGCCGCTTGTCATCCTGTATCCGCTTGCCAAACGCGTGACCTGGTGGCCGCAGGCGGTTCTCGGCCTGACTTTTTCATGGGGGGTGCCACTCGGATGGGCGGCGGCGAGCCTGCAATCAACACCGGAATGGCCGCTAGCGGCCCTGCTGGCCATCTATGCAGGAAGCGTGGCGTGGGTTTTCGGCTATGACACGATCTATGCCGTTCAGGACATGGCCGATGACCGGACTGCTGGTGTCAAATCGTCGGCGCTGGGACTTGGCAGACATCTGAAAACCGGTGTTTCAGCGGCCTATCTTCTGGCCGTTCTCGGGCTTGGCAGCGGGTTCTGGCTGCTGCTCGGGCCGGGGCCATGGCTTGGCGGGCTGGTGTTGATGGCACTTCATCTTGGCTGGCAGGTGCGGCATCTGAACATCGATGATCCGGCCGGCGCGCTGCGGCTGTTCCAGTCGAACCGGGATGCCGGGCTTATGCTGACAGCGGCCATGGTGCTGACGCATTTGGCCGGCTAGCGCTTACAGAAACGCGGCAATATCATCGGCTTCAACCTGCTGCACCTTCCATGGGCCGTCGGCATGGATCGCACGGTCTGCAAGGCGCCTGTTCACCGCCTTGCGGCAGTCCCTGTCCCCGGTCACCCGGTCGATGAAGCTGTCGCGCCCCTTGCCAAGATCAAATGCCGGTTCAACGCCGTTGATGAAAGCCTGAACCAGCGCCGCCGCCGAATCCTGGGCAAGGGTCGGAAATTGCCGGTTGCGGGCAGGGATACGGCTGAGCCCGCCGGGCTGGTCGGCACCAAGATCGAGAACGCCACTTCGCGCGCTGTAGCCGAACACCGGCTGCGCCGCCACAACGATATCACCACCGGCTGCCGGCACCGGAAGATGCGTCACAGTGCCGGTCAATATCCGCACATAATCATAAGCGACGCCAACCGCCTCGGTCCGGTGCATGATCGCCAGCTGCGCGTCATCCAGCCAGGCAATATTCAGCATCACATCGGTGCCGCGGGACGGAAAGGCGGTGCAGGACACAGCGCCGTAATAGCTGACTGTAGCGGCATGGACGATATCGCAATCATGGAGGATGGCGGGTGTCACCGGAACGATGGCATCGCCGCCAAACTTGCGGTGGAGCTGCACCGGGGCCCGGTTCGACCCGACCGACAAAACTGCTGTGCGGTCAGCAAGCAGCGCCGAATCTTCCAGCGCGGTCAGGCGGCCAGCATTCAGGACAAAGGCACCGTCTGGCGCGGCGTAGGGATAGTCCGTGGCGCGCTGCGAATCTGACTGCGCGGCAAGATAGTAAGCATCATCCAGCGGCGCGGTCATCAGGCCACCATCAGACTTTCAGGCCGGTGGCTTCATCAAACCCGAGGGCGATATTCATGTTCTGCACCGCCGCACCCGACGCGCCCTTGCCAAGATTGTCGAGCCGCGCTGTCAGCCAGAACCGGCTGGCATCCTCATTGGCGAACACGAACATTTCGAGATGATCACTTCCGGCAAGTGCAGAGGCGTCAAGCATCAGTGCCGCCGTTTCCGGGTCACCCGCCCGTGCCAACCCCATACGTACAAATTGCGTATTACCGTAATACGCCGCCAGAACGTCATAGAGATCGGCCGGCGACACGGATTTCGAAAGCTGCGCGGCGTGAAGCGGCAAATGTACCAGCATGCCTGCATAAAAGGATCCGACCGACGGCATGAAAATCGGCGCTGTCGTAAGGCCGGCATAATGGGTCATCTCGGGAAGATGTTTGTGCGCCAGCGTCAGACCATAGGCACCATGCGGCGGCAGATCGCCTCCCTCATGCCGCGCGATCATGCCCTTGCCACCACCGCTGTAGCCGGAGACGGCCGGTACGCTGAGCGTCGCATCGGCCGGTAACAGACCGGCCGCGACCAACGGACGTGCCAGCGCCAGAAACCCTGTCGGATAACAGCCCGGATTGCTGATCTGGCGTGCGTCGATGATTTCTGAACGGGTATCTGCGGAAAGTTCGGCAAAGCCATAGGCCCAGCCGTCAGCCGTGCGGTGCGCCGACGAGGCGTCAATCACCCGCGCGCCTGTCTCGGCTGCCATAGCCGCCGATTCACGCGCCGAATCATCGGGAAGACAGAGGATGGTCAGATCGCACTCACCCATCATCATGCGCCGCGCCGCGGCATCCTTGCGCCGCGCGTCATCCAGCAGAACAGGTTCGACCAGCGGATGCGCCACCAGCCTGTCATGCACCTGCAACCCGGTCGTGCCGGCCCCGCCATCGATGAAAATGTGATATGTCATCGCGGTGTCATAAACAGAATGGCCGCCCCTTGCAAGGATGGTTATAGTGTCTTCGCCGCGGTTGAAACACCGCCCCTCACCGCATATCTGAAAAGCGTTATGAGCACAGTTGACGAACATCTGATTTCCGAACTCCTCGACGCCGCGCGGTCTGCCGGCGCCGATGGAGCAGACGCCGGCGTCGCCCGCAGCGAAGGCACTTCCGTTTCGGTGAGGCTCGGCAAGGTTGAATCCAGCGAACGGTCCGAAGAGGTGGAGGCCGCCCTGCGGGTCTTTGTCGGCCAGCGCAACGCGTCGGTCTCGACAAGCCAGCTTGACAGCGAGAGCATCCGCACCCTTGCGGCGCGCGCCGTGGCAATGGCCAGGGTGGCACCCGAGGATCCATATGTCAGGCTTGCCAGCGCCGACGAGATCGCCACCGAGATCCCGCAGGTTGAAATCTATGACCCCGATGTGCCGTCGGTCGAACATCTGACCGAAAGCGCGACAGCCGCCGAGGCGGCCGCCCTTGCAGTCGAGGGAATCACCAATTCGGATGGCGGATCGGCAAGCCATGGCGTCACCCATGTGATGATCGCCACCACCAACGGATTTGCCGCCGATTACCGCCGGTCCTCGCAAGGTGTCTCCGCCGTCGTCATCGCCGAGAAGGATGGCGCCATGGAGCGCGACTATGATTACACGGCGGCGGTCTTTGGCGAGGATCTGGACCCACCCGAGGAAGTCGGTGCCAGCGCCGCCGCGCGCACCCTTTCCCGCCTTGGGCCCCGCAAACCGCAGACCGGACAATTTCCTGTGGTCTATCACCAGCGTGTCGCCGGGTCGCTTGTCGGCACGCTCGCCGGCGCGATCAACGGGGCATCAATCGCCCGCGGCACGAGTTTTCTGAAAGACAGCATGGGCGAGCAGGTCACCAGCCCCGGCCTGACCTTCATCGATGACCCGTTGCGAGCCCGTGGCATGGCGACAAGGCTGTTTGACGGTGAAGGACTGCCGGTGAGCCGCCGCGCGATGGTCGAGGACGGCGTTCTGAAAAGCTGGTTCCTTGATATCGCCTCGGCCACCAAGCTTGGCCTGACGCCGACCGGACAGGCGGCACGCGGGATGGGAAGCGCGCCGGCACCGGGAAGCAGCAATTTCTATCTCGAAAATGGCGATGTGACCTTTGACGAGCTTATTGCCGATATCGAGGACGGGTTGCTTGTGACCGAGATGATGGGAAGTTCCGTCGACATGATCACCGGCGATTACAGCCGCGGCGCCGGTGGGTTCTGGATCAGCAACGGCAAGGTCACCTATCCGGTTGCCGAGGCAACGATTGCCGGCAATCTGAAGGATATGTTCATGGCCATTGGCCGCGCCGATGATATCGACATGCGGCGCAGCACAGCTTCACCATCCCTGCGTGTCGAGGGCATGATGGTGGCCGGGGCATGACTTTTGCCGCCCCGCCGGGTGCGCGTCGCGGGACGCGTGACTGGATGGAGCTGATTTTCAAGGATCACGGGTTCCTTCGAGTCTGGTGGCACAATCATCATCTGGTCGCGCCCGACATGTGGCGCTCGAATCAGCCTGGACCATCACGAATCCACGCCGCCGCCGCCGCCGGAATCCGCACGGTGATCAATCTTCGTGGCCCACGTGGTGATGGTGGCTGGCAGCTTGAGGCCGAGGCCTGCAAGGCTGCCGGAATCACCCTTCTTGATTTTACCGCACGGTCCCGCGCCGCGCCTGACAAGGCGATGCTTCACGCCGCGCGGCACCTGTTCGCCGAGGCCAGGCTTCCGGCACTGATGCATTGCAAGTCGGGGGCCGACCGCGCCGGACTGATGTCGGCGCTCTATCTTCTGATTGTCGAGGAGCGCCCGGTCCGCGAGGCGGCGGCGCAGCTCGCCTGGAAGTACGGCCATGTCAGACAGGCCAAGACAGGCCTTCTGGACGCCTTCTTCGCGGCCTACGCACCCTATGAGGATCAGGGCATGGATTTCTTCGACTGGGTCGACAAAGTCTATGATCCGGACGAAGTCACCCGCCGGTTCCAGGCCAAGGGATGGGCCGTGCGTCTGACCGACAGCATCCTGCGCCGGGAATAGCCTCAGCAGGACGAATACCTAACCACCAAGCGACTGCAAGCGGCACAGCCGCGCGTAGAGACCATCGGCCGCCAACAATTCATCATGCGTGCCGCGCTCGATAATGGCACCATCTTCCATCACCAGAATCTTGTCGGCATCGCGGATTGTCGACAGCCGGTGCGCCACGACAAGCGTTGTCCGGCCAGACTGCAGGCGCGCCAGCGCCGCCTGCACCTGCTGTTCGGAATCGGCGTCAAGCGCCGCCGTCGCCTCGTCAAGAAGCAGGATCGGTGCGTCTTTCAGCATTGCCCGCGCAATCGAAATACGCTGCCGCTGGCCACCGGAAAGCCGGTTGCCCATGGCACCGACCTGTGTGTCATAGCCATTATCCAGCGCCATGATGAAGTCGTGCGCCGCCGCGGCCTGCGCCGCCGCCTCGATCTCGGCGCGGGTTGCATCGGCACGTCCAAATCCGATATTGGCGGCGATGCTGTCATCGAACAGCACCGCGTCCTGACTGACCAGCGCCACATTGCGGCGCAGGCTGTCCAGCGTCACCGCGGCGATGTCGGTGCCGTCGATCATGATTATCCCGGCGCTTCGGTCAAAGAATCGTGGCAGCAGATTGATCACCGAACTCTTGCCGGCGCCGCTTGGCCCTACAAGCGCCACCGTCTCGCCGAGACTTGCCGTGAAACTGACCTCACGAAGCGCTGGCGGGCCCTCCGATGACGCGGTGTCATAGGCGAAGCTGACGCCATCGAAGCTGACCTCACCCGCCACCTTGCCAAGCTCGATCGCGCCAGGCCGATCGGCGACAAGGCGCGGCCGGTCAAGCAGCGCCAGCACACGTTCGGCGGCGGCCAGCGCCTCCTGGGTGACGGCATTCAATGTGCCGATGCCGCGAACAGGTTGCACCAGCAGGATCAGCGTCGTGATGAAGGCAATCACATCACCGACCTGCAACAGGCCGTTGGTCACCCGCCAGCCAGCCAGCGCAACAACGCCGCCAACGGCGACACCGCCGACCACCTCGAGGATGGGATCAATCTTGGCGCGTCCTGTCAGCAAGCCGACAAGCCGCGTGTAGAGACCGTCAAAGGCCGATTTCGTGCGTTCCGTTTCAGCCGATTCCAGCTGATAGGCCTTGACCATCCGCGCACCTTGAAGCGTTTCGGCGAGGAGCGAGGTCACGCCCTCCATATGTTCCTGCAGATTGCCGGAGGCACGCCGCTGGCGCGCGCCGATACGGATGATGGGCTGCATTGCCAGCGGATAGACCAGCAGCACGATGACAGCCATCAGCCAGTCA
>CAJWDO010000045.1 GCA_913031555.1 uncultured Alphaproteobacteria bacterium
ACTGCCATGCCATCAACAACCAGATCAATGATGAATGGCTGATCCGCGATCAGGGGGCGATTGTTCGCCAGCTTGGCTGGGACCCGAAAGCCTATGCTGCTGACCTGATTGATCGTGAGGGTGGTGCCGACAACTGCACGCAACCCTTCACCCCGGCGATCGATATTCCCGGCCCTTACAAAGGGCGTGGTAATGACAATGAATGGGGCGCTTCCTATGCCGACATCCTGACCCGGATGATGGGTGCCGACATGGCGGTGATCCCGGAGCGTTATGACCCGGCCTGTCAACTGGAACTTCCGGGCGGCGTCACCGCGCATGGCCATGACGCGGCTGACCGGTTCTGGATGGGGCTTCGCGCCAGTTTTCCCAACGCCACCTTCACCATCGAACATCAGATTGGCCGCACCGACCCGGATCTGGCGCCACGCGCGGCGATCCGCTGGGGGCTTCACGGGGTCCATGATGGTTGGGGCAGCTTTGGCGCACCGTCTGGCGCCGAGGTGTATGTGATGGGGATCTGCCATGCCGAATTCGGTCCCAGAGGTCTGCGCCGGGAATATGTGCTTTTCGATGAAACCGCGATCTGGAAACAGATCCTGATGAAGACGGGGTAGGGACATGAATGCCATTGATCTGAACCGGCGCATTGTCCGTTATGGCGATCTTGTGCCTTGCCGCACTGCCTTTATCGATGCTCATACACCGGGAAGCGACAGGAAAGAGAATTTCACCATAATTGGTGGCGGCGTTTCGGAATCGGCCGACCAGCACGTCCATATCGCCGACACGCCGGGGTTCAATATAGGCGCGGCCGGCCAACCGCCGAAATGCCGGAACTCGCTTCATGCCCACCGCACAGCCGAGGTGTTTTTCGTGCTTTCGGGGCGCTGGCGCTTTTTCTGGGGATCGTCGGGCGATGATGGTGAGGTTGTTCTGGAAGAAGGCGATGTCATCAACATCCCGACCGGCATCTTCCGCGGGTTCGAGAATATCGGGACCGATTACGGGATGATCATGGCGGTCCTTGGTGGCGATGATTCGGGAGGCGGTGTCGTCTGGGCGCCACAGGTGATCAATGAGGCCGGCGCGCATGGTCTTGTTCTTGGCGAGAATGGCGCCCTTTATGACAGCAAGGCCGGGGCCGGCCTGCCGGACGGTATCCTGCCCATGCCGACGCTGACCGACGCCGAGATGGCACAGTTTCCCACTGTGACAGCAGATGAATTTGTGCCGTGTTTTGTCGCCCGCTACTGGGACATGATGGCAATGGCTGATGGCCAGCCAACCCAGGTCATCGCGGCTGACGGCATGCTGCGCGACCGTCCCGGTTTTCGGCTACAACTGCTTCGTGATGGCAGTATTGAAGAGGCACCCTACACGACTGCCCGGCACGAGGTTCTGATGGTCATGCGTGGTCATTGGCGTGTCACATGGGATGGTGGTCAGGCAAGCCTCGGCCCGGGCGATGTCTGTGCGATACCACCCCATCAGACTGTGAGTCTGGCACCGTCGATGAGTGGTGAGGCCAGCCTGTTCCGTGTCATCACTACCGATGACGTTCCGGGTCCGACAAGTGATTTTCACGAATTGCCGGCGGCGCTTCGCCGAGGGAGAAACTGATGACGAAAATCCTGACAAGCCATGTGGGCTCGCTTCCAAGAACGCAGGAGGTGGTGGATTTCATTTTCGCACGAGAACGCGATGAGCCATATGATGACGGGGCATTCCACTCCTGCATGGCCACGGCCTGTGGCGAAACGGTGCGCCGTCAGGTCGAGGCGGGAATCGACATCGTCTCGGATGGTGAAACCTCGAAAATCTCCTACGCCACCTATGTGAAGGACCGCTATACGGGCTTTTCGGGTGACAGTCCGCGTAACGCTCCCGGTGACCTGAAGCTGTTCCCGGGATTTCTTGAAAGGCTGGCGAATGACGGTGGCACACCGCAATATGCGCGCCCCATGTGTACCGGTGAGGTGACGTCGAAGGGCCAGGGTGAATTGCAGGCCGACATCGACAATCTCAAGGCCGGGATGGCGGTGCAGGGTGTCGAGCGGGGCTTCATGAACGCCGCCTCGCCCGGCGTGATCTCGCTGTTCCTGCAGAACGAGTATTACAAGACCCGCGAAGCCTATCTGGCGGCGCTTGCCGACGCCATGAAGACCGAATATGAAACCATCGTTGCTGCCGGACTTGATCTGCAGCTCGATTGTCCCGACCTCGCGCTGTCACGCCACATGCTGTTTTCCGACCTCAGCGATGATGAATTCGTTGCTGTCGCCAACATGCATGTCGAGGCGCTCAATCATGCGCTTCGGGATGTCGATCCTGCAAAGGTGCGGGTGCATATCTGCTGGGGCAATTATGAAGGCCCGCATGTCTGCGATATCGACATGGACAAGGTGTTCCCGACCCTGATGAAGACGCGCGCACGCTATGTGCTTTTCGAGACATCAAACCCCCGGCACGCGCATGAATGGACCGTCTTCCGTGACCGTGCCAGTGAAATTCCGGACGACAAGGTGCTGGTTCCCGGCGTTGTCGATACCACGACGAATTTTGTCGAGCATCCAGAACTTGTCGCCCAGCGCATCGCCCGTTTCGTTGAAATTGTCGGTGCTGATCGGGTGATCGCCGGGTCCGATTGCGGTTTTGGCACCTTCGCCGGTTTTGGTGCCGTCGATCCTGATATTGCCTATGCCAAGCTGGCAACGCTTGCCGAGGGCGCGGCGCTGGCCAGCAAAAGGCTCTGACAGCACCGATGACGCCGCTGCTCCTGCTTCCCGGCATGATGTGTGATCACCGCCTGTTTGCCCCGCAGGTCACCGCACTTGGCCGGGACCGGCAGATTGGCGTTCCCGATTTTGGCGTCGGCGAGACCATGGACGCCATCGCCGCAGCCATTCTTGCCGGCGCGCCGCCGCGCTTCGCCGTTGCCGGGGTTTCGATGGGCGGTATTCTGGCGATGGACATGATGAGGCAGGCGCCGGAGCGTATCTCGCATCTGGCGCTGATCGATACCAACCCCTTTGCCGAGCGGGATAAGGTCAGGCGCCGCCGCGGGCCACAGATTGAAGCCGTACGGCAAGGTCGGCTTCAGACCATCATGCGCGATGAGATGAAGCCTGCCTACTTCACGCATCTTGCTGACAGCCGTTCCCTGCGCGATCTGTGTCTTGAAATGGCGTTGTCGGTTGGCCCACAGGCATTTGTTCGCCAGTCACTGGCGCTTCGCGACCGGCCCGATTACAGTGATGTGCTGGCCTTGGTGACATGTCCTACGCTTGTCCTGTGCGGGCGCCAGGATACTCTGTGTCCGGTTGAACGCCATGAGGCGATGAAAGCGATGATCCCGCATGCAAGGCTTCATATCATTGAGGGTGCGGGACATCTACCAACCATCGAGGCACCTGACGAGGTAACACAGGCGCTTCACGATCTTCTGGAGGACAAGCATGGATAATGCCCTTTTGACGCTGCTGCGCTCGGTTGACACGCCGACCGTCTGCAACGCCATTGAAACAGCGCAGGGGCGGCGCGGTTTCAACGACTTTACCCGGGGCACTGTGCTGGCATCGGCCCCGGAGGCAGGCGCCATCGTAGGCTATGCGCGCACCGCGCGGATCGCGGCGCAGGCCCCGTCATCGGATCCGGCTGACAAGGTACGAACAAGGCGACTTGGCTATTACCGGCATATGTCCGAAGGTGAGGGGCCTTCGATTGCCGTTGTCGAGGATGTCGATTATCCGAATGCCATTGGCGCTTATTGGGGCGAGGTGAACACCACAGTGCACAAGGCGCTTGGGCTTGCCGGCGCGCTGACCAACGGCGTGATGCGCGATCTTGGGGATCTTCCCGACGGCTTTCCGGTGATTGCCGGGTCGATCGGGCCAAGCCACGCCTTTGTCCATGTTGTTGATTATGCCGCCGGTGCGCGGGTGTTTGACCTCGATATCGCCGAAGGCGACCTTGTCCATGCCGACCGCCATGGCGCGCTGGTCATTCCGCCTGACGTCATTGCCGACCTTGCCGCCGCCATCGAGACATTGTTCCGTGCCGAGAGCTGTATTCTTGAGCCGGCGCGCCGGGGGCCGATGAGTTTTGCCGAGTTCGAGGCCGCCTGGGCCGCCTTTGAACAGGCACGCACCTGAGGTGTGATGCCGGATGGACAATGTGATGAAACTCATGCAGGGCGCGCCGCCATCACCTGACCGGCAGGTGACGGTGGCCGACTGGCGGGCGCCCGGTGTCTGCCGCTGGTCTTTCTCGCATGTGCGGCAGTTGTTGCCGACCGCGCCGATGCCACCGGCCGCCGCCCCGGTATCTGTGCCAGAGGCGCGGCAGGATCTGTCGAACCTGAAGGTGGATGACAAAGGCACCAGCCTTGACGATTTCCTTCAGACAAACGCCACCGACGCCCTTGTCGTCCTGCATCGGGGGCGACTCGTCCATGAGTGGTATGGCGGTTGGGGCGCGCCCGACAGGCAACACATCATTTTCTCCATATCAAAATCGCTGACGGCGCTTCTTGTCGGCAGCCTGGTTGGCGAGGGTGTTCTGGACCCTGACCAACATGTGACGCATTACCTCCCTGAAACAAAGGGCAGCGCCTATGACGGCGCGACGCTGCGGCATGTTCTGGATATGACGGTCGCCTCAGCATTCAGCGAGGAATATCTGGATGAGGATGGCATCTTCATGGCCTATCGCCGCGCGGCGGCCTGGAACCCGCCAAAGGAGGGCGGGTCGAGTGAAGGCCTGCGACGTTTTCTGGCGCGGCTTCCGGCATCGGATGGTGCGCATGGCGGGAGGTTCCATTACTGCTCGCCGCACAGCGATCTCCTCGGCTGGATTGTCGAGCGGGTTGCCGGTGGCAGCTTTGCCGCGGTGATGTCACAGCGACTGATGCAGCCGACCGGTCTTGCCGCCGAGGCATACATAACCCTCGACACCTTTGGCGCGCCGCGCGTTGCCGGCGGAATCTGTGTCACCGCGCTGGACCTTGCAAGGCTTGGCGAAATGGTCCGGTGTGGCGGTGCCGTCAGGGAACGGCAAGTTGTGCCAGAAAGCTGGATCACCGATATGCGAACCAGCGACACGCGCGACGCCTGGTTGGCACAGAGTGACGGCCCACGTCATTTCCCTGATGGCTGCTACCGGTCGAAATGGTACCAGACAGGTCTTGCGGACGATGAATTCTGTGGCATCGGCATTCATGGCCAGTGGTTGTGGATCAATCCGGCACGTGAAGTTGTGATTGTTCACCTTGCCTCGCAGGACGCCCCCACGGATCCAGATAACAGGCCGGGGCTCATAGCCATGCTACGGGCGACGGCGCGGGCGTTTGGCTGACCCCGGCGCCTGGCTGACTCCGGCGGGTCTTTAGCGGGTCACGCCAGATATTCCATGGGAAGGCCCTGCATCTTCCATTCGGTAATGCCGCCTTCCATGTCGAGAACATTGTGCATGCCCATATCCTGCAATGTACGCACAGCCAGTGCCGAGCGCAGACCCGAGGCGCAGAACAGGATCAACTTCCTGTCAGTGTGGAAAATTGATTTGTGATAGGGGCTGTCCGGGTCTGCCCAGAATTCGATCATGCCGCGCGGGGCGTGGAAGGCGTTGGGCACCATGCCAACATCTTTCAACTCGCCGACGTCACGAAGGTCGATCAGGGTGGCGGCATCAAGCCGTTGCAATTCTGCCGCTTCTGTAACGCTGATCGAGACGATCAACAGGCGCGCCGAGGCGATCATGTCGGCGACATGTTGGTTAACGGGCATCTTGCCCCCTTATTGGCGGTGTCACCCGTTCAAGCTATGCAGTGAAACCAACCCGACCAAAGGATGGGTGGCATTTGTCGTCCGTTATCACGGATTTGTGAAAATGCGGCGTGGTGGTAATCTGCAGGTCATTTGCCAGCATTGCATTTGTGGCTAGTATGGTTCCACGGTAAAGGACTGGCGTTACGTAGTGAGGGACAGGGCAGTGGCGGGTTATTGGGACGTCTATGAGAAGGCGCAGTCCGATGTTGCGGCATTCTGGATGCAGGCTGCTGGGGCCATAGACTGGCACAAGGCACCGACCCGGGCGCTGGATCCATCGCAGCCACCCTTTCATCGCTGGTTCCCCGATGGTGAGATGAACACCTGTCACAACGCCGTCGACCGGCATGTCGCCGCAGGGCGCGGTGATCAGAAGGCGATCATCTACGACTCGCCGATCACCGGCAATGCGGCCTCACTGACCTATGCCGAACTTCAGACCGCCACGGCGCGGTTCGCCGGCATGTTGCGGCGGCTTGGTGTTGGCGCCGGTGACCGGGTCATCATCTATATGCCGATGATCCCCGAGGCGGTGATCGCGATGCTGGGATGCGCGCGTCTTGGCGCGGTGCATTCGGTTGTCTTTGGCGGGTTTGCCGCCGCCGAACTTGCCAAGCGCATCGATGATGCGACACCAAAGGTCATGATCAGCGCGTCCTGTGGGCATGAACCGAACCGGATCGTCGCTTACAAGCCGCTGCTCGACGAGGCGATTGAATTGGCTGCCCACAAGCCGGACTCCTGCGTGATCTATCAGCGCGAGGCGCTGGCGGCTGATCTTGTCGAGGGGCGCGATCTGGAATGGCAGGCGGCGCATGAGGGGGCCGAGGAGGTGGCACCGGTGCCGGTCAAGGCCACCGACCCGCTCTACATCCTCTACACGTCAGGGACGACCGGCCAGCCAAAGGGCGTGGTGCGCGACAATGGCGGTCATGCGGTGGCGCTGCAATGGTCGATGCCGAACATCTATGACATCAATCCGGGCGACGTCTATTGGGCGGCGTCGGACATCGGCTGGGTGGTCGGACATTCCTATATAGTCTACGCGCCGCTGATTGCGGGATGCACGACCGTGCTGTTCGAGGGCAAACCCATCGGCACGCCGGATGCCGGTGTATTCTGGCGGGTGATCCGGGACCATGGCGTCAAGGTGCTGTTCACCGCACCGACCGCCTTTCGGGCGATCAAACGCGCCGACCCCGATGGTGAGTTTCTGAAACAATATAACACCTCGACGCTGAAACATCTGTTCCTTGCCGGTGAACGCGCGGATCCCGATACCATCATCTGGGCGCAGGACAAGCTTGGTGTGCCGGTGATCGACCATTGGTGGCAGACCGAGACCGGCTGGTCGATCTGCGCGAATCCGGTCGGGATTGAGACGTTGCCGGTAAAGCTTGGCTCGCCCTCGGTTCCGATGCCGGGATATGTGGTCGACATCCTGGCAGAGGATGGCACGATGCGGGCGGCGAATGAACTTGGCGCCATTGCCGTCAAACTGCCGCTGCCACCATCCTGCCTGCCGACAATCTGGGGCGCCGACGCGGCCTTTATCGAGAAATACCTGACCACCTTCCCCGGCTATTACGAGACCGGTGATGCCGGCTACAAGGATGAGGACGGATATCTCTACATCATGGCGCGAACCGACGATGTCATAAATGTCGCCGGTCACAGGCTGTCGACGGGCCAGCTTGAGGAGGTTCTTGCCGAACATCCCGATGTCGCGGAATGCGCCGTCATCGGGGTTGCCGATGATTTGAAGGGGCAGTTGCCGCTGGGCCTGATCTGTCTTTATCCGAATTGCGAGAAACCGGTCGAACAGGTCTGCGCCGAGGCCATTGATCTGGTGAAGTCACGCGTCGGGCGGGTGTCGGCCTTCAACTTGGTTGTCGCCATCGACCGACTGCCGAAAACCAGGTCCGGCAAGGTACTTCGCGGCACCATGGCGAAGATCGCAGATGGTGTGGAATGGAGCATGCCGGCAACGATCGACGATCCTGTCATCCTTGATGAAATCACCGTGGCGTTGACTACCCTGGGCTATCCGAAGCCGAAATAGAGTGAATTGTGGGTGATGATTGATGGATTCTGGTCGGGATGCCGCGCAAAAGGGGCGGATTCCCGCTTGCCTTTCAATGGTCAGGTGTCCTTTACTTGCATTACGGTATTCTCATCATATTTGGAGGTCCTGATGAAAAAATTGCTCATAGCGGCTATGGCGTCGGCGCTTGTCGCGACACCTGCTCTGGCTGCAGACGTGAAGATCGGCGTATTGCTCGGCTTCACCGGCCCGATTGAATCGCTGACGCCTGACATGGCGGCTGGCGCTGAACTCGCCATGAAGGAAGCCACCGAATCCGGTGCTTTCATGGGCGGCGACTCGGTAACCAGTGTCCGCGCGGACTCAACCTGTGTTGACGCGGCAGCGGCGACCGCCGCCGCGGAACGTCTGATCACATCCGACGGTGTCAGCGGCATCATGGGCGCCGATTGTTCCGGTGTGACGATCGCCACGCTGCAGAATGTGGCCATGGCCAAGGGCGTTGCGATGATTTCGCCGTCGGCAACGTCGCCGGCGCTGTCCACGCTTGAGGATTCGGGCCTGTTCTTCCGCACGGCCCCGTCTGATGCACGTCAGGGTCAGGTTGTTGCTGAAATGCTGATGGAAAAGGGCATCAAGTCTGTTGCCATCACCTACACCAACAATGACTATGGCAAGGGTCTGGCTGACAGCATCCAGATGAACTACGAAAAGCTCGGTGGCGGCGTGACGATCAACGCGGCCCACGAAGAAGGCAAGGGTGACTACAGCGCAGAGGTTGCGGCTCTTTCGCAGGCTGGCGGTGACATGCTGGTTGTGGCCGGTTATCTCGACCAGGGCGGCAAGATGATTATCCAGTCGTCACTCGACACCGGTGCGTTCGACACCTTCTTCCTGCCTGACGGCATGATCGGTGATGCGCTGCCAGCGGCGATCGGTGCCGACCTTGACGGTTCGATCGGCACCCTTCCGGGGACCGACAGCCCAGGCGCCACCATGCTCACTGACATGGCCAAGGCCGCAGGTTTCGCCAACGGCCCGTTCACGGCTGAGTCCTATGACGCTGCCGCGCTTATGATCATGGCCATGCAGGCTGCCGGTTCGGCTGACGCCGCTGCCTACAAGGAAAAGGTCATGATGGTTGCCAATGCTCCCGGTGAGAAGATCTTCCCGGGCGATCTTGGCAAGGCGTTGAAGATCATCGCCGAGGGCGGAGATGTCGACTATGTCGGCGCATCGGCTGTGGAATTGATTGGCGCAGGTGAGTCGGCAGGAAGCTATGCCGAGATTCTGATTGACGGTGGCAAGAATACCACCGTTGGCTACCGCTAGGATCAAAACGTTTTCAAACGGCCCGGATGTCACGTCTGGGCCGTTTTTCTTTTATGTGTGTTTTCTTGAATACCTGTCTGTTTTGATGCCTGTGCCGGTGCTGCATGATCGTCGTTGAAAACCTTTCCAAGCATTTTGGAGGCATCAAGGCCGTCAATGATGTCTCTTTGTCGATCGCGCCGGGAACGATCACCGGCCTGATTGGCCCGAATGGTGCTGGCAAGACGACGTTGTTCCATGTAATAGCTGGCCTGCATGCCCC
>CAJWDO010000046.1 GCA_913031555.1 uncultured Alphaproteobacteria bacterium
TTGCTGCTACCGCACGTTTGGTCATGCCAGAGCGTTTAATTTGTTGATCAAGGTTATTTTCGAACACAAGACTCACCCGACAAAATTTGCTTTATTTAGGCAAATTCTACTACTTCTTACTGAAAAACGACAAGCATTACGATGATATTGGGCATTTTGTCTGGGGACTTCCAGCAAAAACAGCCGCCAAGGTAAAGACCCCGACGGCTATTTATTCAATGATTTCTGATGGATGGTACTGGTCGGAGCGAGAGGATTCGAACCTCCGACCCCCTGCTCCCGAAGCAGGTGCGCTACCAGGCTGCGCTACGCTCCGACACGACAAGCGTTATAGACGAGTGACGGAACCTTGGCAAACGGACTCGCCACGCAGGATAAGTTGTACTTCAATGTTTGAATGGCAGAACGACCGCAGTGCTATGGCAGGTCAGTCTTCAACCGACTTGCGTAGCTGGGCCAGCGATTCGCGCGCCGATTTCAATGTGGCGAATGCTTCGGCAAGACCATCCGTGGCACCGTTGCCGGCACCCATCGTAATGCCACCGGGCCGCCGGCTGCCAAGATGCTTTTGCGCGCCCTTGATGGTGAAGCCTTCCTTATAGAGAAGGTCTCGAATACGCTCCAGTAGCGCAACATCATCCGGCCTGTAATAACGCCGGCCACCACTTCGTTTGAGAGGACGCAGCGAGGCGAATTTTGTTTCCCAGAATCGTAGGACATGTGGCGGAATGTCCAGATGGTCCGCAACCTCTGAAATGGTCCGGAAGGCATCTGAAGCTTTCTGGCTCATGATTCGTTGTCGACCAGGTCTTTCAGAATGTGCGACGGACGAAAGGATAGAACCCGGCGCGGCGTAATCGTTGCCTCGACACCCGTCTTGGGGTTGCGGCCAACCCGCTCACGCTTTGACTGTACTGAAAATGTGCCAAAGGACGAAAGCTTGACTTCGTCACCTTTTTCGAGACATACGCACATTTCTTCGAGAAATGTCTCAACAAGTTCGGCTGACTCGTTGCGGGACAACCCTATATTCCTGTAGACCGCCTCGGCGAGGTCGGCACGTGTCAATGTCTTACTCATTTGGTCACGGTAATGTCGTTTCAGGTATGAGTCAATCGACTGCACGAAAATTTGACTTAATTTGCAGCATTCTTACAGGCGGTTAGTTTAAAAAGCTAATGTATTCACTGACCATTTGGTCGGCCATAGCGAACCAGCGCCGCACCCCAGACCAGACCACCGCCTATGGCTTCGAAAGCCAGAATCTGGCCATTGCGAACCCTGCCATCACCGACCGCCGCCGCCAGAGCCAGCGGGATCGAGGCCGCGGAGGTGTTGGCATGGTGGTGAACCGTCTTCACCACACGTTCATCAGACAGTCCCATTTTTTTCTGCATGCCTTCGATGATGCGTATGTTGGCCTGATGCGGCACCAGCCAATCAACCTGATCGACCGTCATGTCAGCCGCAGCGAGAACCTCATCCATGACGCTCGACAGCTTCTCGACAGCGTGCCGGAAGACTTTGTTGCCCTCCATCCTGACATGGCCAACCGTCCCCGAGCTTGACGGACCACCATCGACATACAGAATATCACGATGCGCACCGTCAGCATGAAGACGGCTTGCCAGAATGCCGAAATCGTCCACAGCCTCGCACCGTTCCAACAATACCGCCCCGGCGCCGTCACCAAACAGAACGCAGGTCGACCTGTCTTCCCAGTTCAGGATCTTCGAAAAGCTCTCGGCGCCAATTACCAGAGCCCGTCTGCCCCGACCGGCACTCAACATGGCGTCTGCAACATCAAGGGCATAGACAAATCCAGCACAGACAGCCTGAACGTCAAAAGCGATGGCGGTCGTCGCGCCAATCTGATGCTGAACCTTGGTCGCGGTCGAGGGAAAAGTGTCGTCAGGAGTGCTTGTGGCGACGATGATCAGGTCGATATCTGATCCTGTCAGACCGCAATGCTCAAGCGCTCGTTCAGCGGCGTGACGCGCGAGGTCAGAGGTTTTCTGCCCCTCGGCAACGATGTGACGCTGGGCGATCCCGGTTCGCTGGCGGATCCATTCATCGCTGGTATCCACCATTTCGGCCAGGTCATGATTCGTCATGACACGTTCCGGCAGATAGCTGCCAACCGAAACCATCAATGTTGTGCCGTCAGCCATCGTCTTTCTTCTGCTCCAGAATGGTGTTGGCCCGCGCGATGGCCTCGCTCACATCGGGAATAAAACCGTGATCCACAAGTTCTGAGGCGACATTGATGGCATTGGCGAAACCGATCCTGTCAGTGCCACCATGTGATTTCACCGCAATCCCGTTCAAACCAAGGAATACCGCCCCATTATAACTTCTTGGATCGATGTGACGACGCATTTCCGAGAGCGCGCTGCGGGCGAGAAAATAGCCAAGGCGCGACAGCATCGTGCTGGCAAGGCTGCGCCGTAGCAACCGCGTGAACATGGTCGAGATTCCCTCAGCCGTCTTCAGCGCGACATTGCCCGAGAATCCGTCCGTGACAACTACATCAAGCTTGCCATTGGTCAGGTCCGACCCCTCGACAAAGCCCTTGTAGTTGATGCCAAGGTCGGGATCCGCCAGCCGGCGCGAGGCCACACGCAGATATTCATGTCCCTTCTGCTCTTCCTCACCAACATTGAGCAGTCCGAGACGCGGCTCGCTCTTGCCGGTCAGGCTACGATGGAAGGCCTGACCAAGAATGGCGAACTGGACCAGGTTTTCGGCATCGCATTCAATGTTCGCGCCAAGATCGAGCATGCACATCAACTCGCCAACCGTCGGAAAAAACGCTGCGATGGCCGGGCGGGTCACACCGGGCATCGTCCGCAATTGCAGTTTTGCCATCGCCATCAGGGCGCCGGTGTTGCCAGCCGACACCACGGCGTCGGCCTCGCCATCAGCAACGCTGGCAATGGCCATCCACATAGAAGTTGTCTTGCCACGACGAACCGCCTGTGACGCCGTGTCATCGGGTGATACAGCCTCTTCAGTATGGATTACACGCACGTCCGAAAGATGACGGGACTTGCCAAGCAACGGCCTGATCCGCGCCTCGTCACCATAGAATGTAATGGCGAGGTGCGGATGTTGTCCGCAGGCGATATCTGCACCCTTCACAACACAGGTCGGCGAATTGTCACCGCCCATGGCGTCAAGCGCCAGTCTTACGATTTTGGTGTTGGCACTCACTAACGCAAACCTTCCAATCCTGACCAACGGCCCGCTGACATTATTTCTTGGGCTTTTTCAAACTGCCAAGGCTGGCAAAAGGATGCAGGACTTCAACATCACCAGTCTTGAATTCGCCCGGTGCGCCAACGGCACGCGGCCATGCATTGGCCGCCAATGCCAGCGACTGCGCCACCATTTCGCCCAGTTCTATACAATTATCGACCAGTGGTTCGGAATCTTCGAGGCCAACAACGACCTCGTCATCCTTGTTCGCGGCCCGAACATACCTTTCTTCAAGGGCAAAATCCACCGTTTCCGGAACCGATTCGCCAGTGGCTATACAGGGTTGGACAAGCTGTGCCTTCAGTCTGCCCTTGATGTCCCACGCATCCGGCCCAACACGGGCAATCTCAACCGCGACGTCAAGGCCACGGAGTTCTACAAAACCGAACCTGTCGGCAAGAGCCGCCTGTTCTCCCTCGGTAACGGCGAGCTCCCCGCGATACGGTCCTTTGACCGGCAGGGTCTCAACATCAAGAAGTGTTTCAAGCGAAAATGTCTTCATCGGCTATTTCCAGACGTTCCGATTGGTCAATCGACTCATCTTCTTTATATTCGCGAAGCACTATAGCGGTGTCTGCGCCAAAAGCCATGCCAATAGCGGCGAGCGACCGGCCATGCGGGTCACCAGCGTGACGCTAGCCCAGCCTACCGGCCAGAAGTTCAGAGTCATCAAGCGCCAAAAAACGCGCCTCCAGCGCCAGCACGAAACCAACAAGCTGTGGACTGGGCGGGCCTTCATCACGAAGCAGATTCCGGCCAATGGCAGCCGCAAGTGCCTCTCGGTCGCCATTATCAAGCGCAGTTGCGTAGGCATCGAGGGGGCCCATGAAGGCTTCGGCCATGACCCGAACCCGCTTGCTGACACCGATGTCACCGGCACCCATCTCTCGAAGTGAAA
This sequence comes from uncultured Alphaproteobacteria bacterium, assembly GCA_913031555.1. Lineage (GTDB taxonomy): Bacteria > Pseudomonadota > Alphaproteobacteria > Puniceispirillales > Puniceispirillaceae > UBA8309. The sequence goes on from CAJWDO010000046.1 coordinate 4,157, forward strand.
GATCCATATCCGAGAACATGGAATCAAAAAGCTGCTGGCTGAGTTTGGCACCTTCATCGCCGCAGTCCTTCAACCGGCGCATGACAAGCGCCACGACCAACGCCAGCGCATCAAAGCGGCCATCGACCGTGTCGGCGACACCATGGTCTCGGAAAAATACCGGCTCTCTGGCAAGCTCAACGGCATTGCCATATAGTATTTCAGACGTGCCAAGCTGGCGCTTGCGACCCCAGCCAAGCATATTTCCAAGCCGTCCTTTTTCTTGGCTTTCCATCACCGTACCATCCTATTAAGGTAACGCTCCGTGCACCGCCAAGGCCGTGACACCGCTGTGAATAAGTAAAGCAGGACCATCATCATGACCAGAGGCTTGATTGACGCATTTCCTGGCGCAAGGCAGCTGCGGTTCATCCTTGTCGTACTTCTCGCCGGTCTGGCGCTTGGTGCCTGCGAATCGCGGATCGCGCCGCATGGACACAGCATCGACACCACTGAGCTGGATCAGATTGTACCCGGAGAGACAACCCTTGGCGACCTTCGCGCCATCCTCGGCAAGCCGAGTTTCGAGGGTGCGTTTGATTCCGGCAAGATCTATTATCTCAGTGAAATCATGATCGAACCGCCGGGTGGGCGCAAACGCATTTCGACGCGGACGATGATCGTCATCTCGCTTGATGCATCGGACCTTGTTACCGACATCGAGATACGCGACGAAACCAGCGGCAAAACCATTGCCTATCTTGACGAGAAATCACCAACGCCTGGGGATAATTTCGGGGTCGCCGAGCAGATCTTCTCGAACCTGCGCCGCAAACCCCGCTAACAGGTCACACTGAACGCCACAAAACCCGGTTGTCGTTCTACCGGTCGCCCTGCCTGTTCTTTTGATCGGTCATCTCGATCTCACGGGCCTTGCGCGCGACCCGATCCAGCACGGCATTGATAAAGCCGACATCACATCCACAGACATCCGCGATAGCGGCATATTCACTGACCACCGCGCGGGCCGGAAGATGCGGCATCGTCATCAGCTCACACGCACCGGCGCGAAGCACCGCCCGATCCAGCACCGTCAACCTGTCCATTACCCACCCATCGGCAAGACATCCCTCGAGCGCGGCGTCAAACTCCTCACGCTGTGCCTCGACGGCGCTCGCAAGTGCGTTCAGATGCGCATTGTCAATGTCCTTTACGCGGAATGACTTCCGGATATCCTCGCTGTAATGCGTAAGAAATTCTGGCAGAAATTCAGCAACCGACTGTCCCGACATCTGTCCCTGATAGGAAAGCTGGACCGCCGCCAAACGCGCCGCCGAGCGGCGGCGTACCGGGACCGGCTTCAGCTCCTTGCCAGCTTCAGCCATTGGCGCCAAGCTCAGCTCTGAGACGAACCATACCAAGGGCGGCCTCGGCTGCCCCGCCACCCTTGTCCTTTCGTCGATGATCGGCACGATCCCATGCCTGTTCTTCATTTTCGACTGTCAGTATACCATTGCCAATGGCAAGATTGTCGGCGATGGACAAATCCATCAGCGCACGCGCCGACTCCGTACAGACAATGTCGTAATGTGTTGTTTCGCCCCGGATCACACAACCAAGCGCGATATAGCCATCAAAATGTCTGGCCCCGGCCTGCGCAAAGGCAATGGCAGCGGGAATTTCCAGCGCCCCGGGAACACTGACCCGTTCATGGGTGGCACCGACCGCGTCAAGCGCCCGCATGGCCCCTTCCACCTGGGCATCGGCGAGAGACTCATAAAAGCGCGCTTCGACAATCAAAAAATGTCCACTCATCTCATCCCCCATCAGGCCGAGTCGCCACTGAGACGCCGCCAATCGACAATCTCCAGATCGTAACCATCGAGACTGATGACGTTGGCAGGCCTGTTCGACAGCAGTATCATCTGCCGAACGCCAAGTTCGTGCAGGATCTGCGCGCCAACCCCATATTCACGAAGCCCCTGCGACGGATCATGAGAAGGTACCCCGCTCATCGCCGCGCCAATCGTCTCCGACAGGCTGGTCTTCGAGGATTCGCGCAACAGGACAACAATACCCCGCCCCTCATCAGCCACAGCCTGCATCGAGCTTTCCAACTCATTGCCACTGCGCCGGTCTGAAATCTCGCCAAGCACATCCGCCATCATGTCGAGCCTGTGCATACGAACAAGCACCGGGTCACGTGTCGAAATGTCCCCCTTGATCATTGCCACATGCTCAACCCCGGACACCGTGTTCTCAAAGACCATCAGGCGCCACTCACCCCCGATCCGGCCATTTATAACCGTTTCCACTGTCCGCTGGACAAGCGTCTCACTGCCGCGACGATAGGCGATAAGGTCGGCGATCGAGCCGATCTTGAGATCATGTTCACGCGCAAAATCCACCAGGTCCGACAGCCCCGCCATCTCACCATCATCCTTCATGATCTCACAAATCACACCGGATGGGTCGGCATGACCGGCGGCGCGGGCGATATCGATCACCGCCTCGGTATGGCCGGCGCGCACAAGCGTGCCACCATCCCGCGCGACAAGCGGAAAGATATGACCTGGCGTGGTGATATCCTCGCTCGTACATTGCGGGCTGATCGCGGTGCGAATGGTGTGGGCGCGGTCCGCGGCCGAAATGCCGGTTGTCACGCCCTCACGCGCCTCGATGGAAACGGTAAAGGCCGTCTGGTGGCGGCTTTCATTCCGGCGTTCCATGAGTGGCAGCCCCAGCGCCTCGATCCGCGCCCTTGTCAGAGCAAGACATATCAGGCCGCGGCCATGTTTGGCCATGAAGTTGATCGCCGCCGCATCGGCCCAGTCGCCAACGACGCACAGATCGCCCTCATTTTCCCGGTCTTCATCATCAACGAGAATGAACATTTTTCCGGCGCGGGCGTCTGCGATTACATCTTCAATCGGGGACAGGGCCGCCGCACCGTCTCTTGAGCTATCTGTCATTATTTTCGCTTTCGGCAAGCCTTGCCACATATCGCGCCAGCATATCAATTTCCATGTTGAGGAATTGCCCTGTTTGCAACGCGCCAAGCGTTGTCACAGCCCAGGTGTGGTCAATCACATTGATGTTGAAATCACATCCCTTGACCTCATTCACAGTCAGCGACACCCCATCAAGCGCCACTGATCCCTTTGCGGCAACGAACCGCGCCAGATGTTCCGGTGCGCGAAGCCATACGCGATGACTGTCCCCGACCGGCTCGACCGACAGAACCGAGGCCAGTCCGTCAACATGCCCCGACACGATATGGCCACCAAGCTCGTCGCCGACGCGCAGCGCACGCTCAAGATTGACCCTGCTTCCTTCCTGCCAACCACCAAGAGTGGTAACCCGCATGGTTTCCGCCGACGCCGCCACCTCATATTCATGCGCTGTTGCAGACAGCACGGTCAGGCAGATTCCAGAATGTGCGATCGAGGCCCCAATGGCCAGGGACGTGCAGTCCCAATCGGCGCCCACACGCAGAATTCTGTCCCCCTTGTCGGTTATGGACACTATGGTGCCCATAGACGTGACGATGCCTGTAAACATGATAGAAAGCTGATCCCGTGACCGTGTCACGCCTTTCTAGTCAATCTCGTGCGGCCGTTCCAGCATTAAGAAGCGATCAGGGCCGAAACTTCCCTCGGCAATCACACAGAAAGACGCCTGCGACGGCAGTTCCCGGGTTGCAAGAGATGAGATTGACGGAATTCCGTCCGCGCCGATGAGATGTTGGCTACTCGTCCATAAAATGCGATCGACCATGCCTTCGCGCAAGAGGCTTGCGGCCAATTTGCCGCCTGCCTCGATCATCAGACTGCCAATGCCGGCACGGGAGATAGCCTGCATCACCGCTACAAGTGATAATTTACCATCCTTACCGACCACAACTGGCCTGACATCGGCACCGGCAGCCTGAAGCGCGCTGACCGCACGGGCATCGGCATCCTCATGGCAGAAGAATGTCAGCCCGACATCCCCTGCCGCACTGAACAGACGTGCGGTGACCGGTGTTCGCAATGATCCGTCGAGGATGAAGCGGTGCGGGCTGTCCGCACCCAACCCCGGCAGCCTGCAGGTGAATTCCGGATCGTCGGCAAGAACAGTACCGACCGCCGATAGCAATCCGTCTGACCGGCTGCGCTGCAGATGAACATAATCGCGCATTCGCGGACCGGTGATCCAGCGTTTGGCGCCGTCGGCAAGCGCGATCATGCCATCAAGCGAAGTAGCTGTCTTCAGGGTGACAAATGGCCGCGAGCGCGTTGTTCTGCTGAAGAAACCCGCCACGATACGGCGTGCCGCTTCTGCCTCGACACCAATTCTGAGCTCAATATCATTCTCGGCAAGACGATCAATGCCACGACCATTCACCCTTTCATCAGGATCACGAAGGGCGACAACAACGCGGGCGATGCCGGCTTCGACAAGGGCGTCCGCGCAAGGTCCCGTCTGCCCATGATGCGCGCAAGGCTCAAGCGTTACATAAGCGGTGGCCCCGTGCGCCGCCTCGCCGGCCATGGCCAGCGCCTCAACCTCGGCATGAGGGCGACCGCCGACAGCGGTATGTCCCGTGCCAACAAGCCGTCCGTCGTCCGAGACTATGGCACAGCCGACCGGCGGGTTCGGGGCCGTTCGCCCTTCCGCGCGGCGCGCCTCGGCAATGGCAACACGCATCCATCTTCGATCATCGGCTGGCGATGGCCCCTGGGTCGTGTCAGTCACCGAGTTCCTTTTCCACAAAATCTTCGAAATCAGTGGCTTCGCTGAAGTTCCGGTATACCGATGCATAACGGACATAGGCAACCTTATCCAACCTGGCCAAGGCCCGCATCACCAATTCACCAACAAGATGCGATGGCACGTCACCATCCGCATTCCCTTCGAGCGTGCGGACTATGTCATTGATCGCCCGCGCCACTTCGTCCTTGTCGACATCACGCTTGCGGAGCGCAATCTCGAAGGACCGGTCAAGCTTGTCGCGATCGAATACGGATTTGCGCCCGCTTCGCTTGACAATATTGATTTCCCGGAGCTGCACGCGCTCGAATGTCGTGAAGCGCGCGTCGCAAACACCGCAAAGGCGACGGCGCCGTAGAAGGCGCACGCGAGGCCGAGGACGTAGGTGAGCGCGCCGACGACGACGAGCAGGTGGTGCAGCAGCAGCGGCTTGTTGGTCGCCTCGCGCTCGCCCTGGCAGCAGTAC
>CAJWDO010000047.1 GCA_913031555.1 uncultured Alphaproteobacteria bacterium
TAAATAAAGGGGTATTATGTGCCAAGGGATCTGCGGGTATCATGCAACATTATTCGCCAGCACGGCTGCAAAACCCGATGAAGCGTGTCGGGCCACGCGGATCTGGCCAGTTTGAGCCCATCAGCTGGGATGAAGCCTTGCAGACTGCCACCGACTGGCTGGCACCTGTGCGCCAATCCGATCCCAAGAAGCTGGCGTTCTTTACCGGCCGTGACCAGTCGCAGGCGCTGACGGGATGGTGGGCACAGCAGTTCGGCACCCCGAATTTCGCCGCCCATGGCGGCTTCTGCTCGGTCAACATGGCGGCTGGCGGGATTTACACGCTTGGTGGGGCCTTCTGGGAATTCGGATCGCCGGACTGGGACCTGACCGAACTCTTCATCCTGTTCGGCGTTGCCGAGGATCATGATTCAAACCCGATCAAGATTGGGCTTGGCAAGCTGAAGACCCGCGGTGCGCGGGTGATCTCGGTAAATCCGGTGCAGACAGGCTATGCCGCGATTTCCGATGACTGGTACGGGGTGACGCCGGGCACCGACGGGTTGCTGATCCTGTCGCTTGTGCGTGAATTGATGCGTGCCGGGAAGGTCGATATCGATTATCTCAGTCGCTACACCAATGCGCCGTGGCTTGTCATCCGCAATCCCGGCAAGGCGAATGACGGGCTGTTCCTTCGTGACGATGATGGTACGCCACTGGTGCTTGACCGGGTGTCCGGCAAGACAGCGCCGCATTCCGACGCCTCGGTGAAGGTGGCGCTTCAGGGCGAAGTGAAGGTGAAGGGTGGCGGCATCGCGGTGCCGGCATTCACACTGATGGCCGAGGCCTATCTCATCGATGATTACGCGCCGGAAAGTGTGGCGCCGACAGTCGGCATCACGGCTGAGCGGATTCGCCAATTGGCCGCCGATCTGGCGAAGGCCGCCTTTGAGAAGGAAGTGGTGATCGAGCAGCCCTGGACCGACTGGAAGGGTGAACAGCACGACCGGATGGTTGGCCGTCCGGTCTCTATGCACGCCATGCGCGGGATTTCGGCGCATTCGAACGGATTCCAGACCTGCCGCGCGCTGCATATGCTGCAACTCCTTCTGGGGTCGGTCGAGGCCCCCGGCGGGTTCCGTTTCAAGCCGCCCTATCCAAAGCCGCCACATGTCCATCCAAAACCTGCTGGAAGACCCGATCAGGTGGCCCCAAACACGCCGCTTGCCGGCGCGCCGCTTGGTTATGTTCTGGGGCCGGAGGATCTGATCATCGGTGCCGACGGGTCGCCGCAGCGGATCGACAAGGCCTATAGCTGGGATGCGCCGATGTCAGCGCACGGAATGATGCATATGGTCATCTCGAACGCCGTCGCCGGCGATCCATACCCGGTCGATGTGCTGTTCATGTATATGGCCAATATGGCGTGGAATTCTTCGATGAACACGCGCGGGGTCATGGAGATGCTGACCGAAACCGACCCCGAGACAGGCGAGTACAAGATCCCCAAGCTGATCTATTCCGATGCCTATTCCTCGGAAATGGTGGCCTATGCCGATCTGGTTCTTCCCGACACCACCTATCTTGAACGGCATGACGCGATCTCGCTTCTTGACCGCCCGATCTGTGAGGCCGACGCGGTCGCCGATGCCATACGCTGGCCGGTGGTCGAGCCTGACCGCGATGTGCGCTGCTTCCAGTCGGTACTTCTCGATCTTGGGGCGCGGCTGGGTCTTCCCGGCATGGTCGACGCCGAGGGCAAGGCGAAATACGAGGATTATGGCGACTATATCGTCAATCATGAGCGCAAGCCCGGGATTGGGCCGCTGGCCGGATTCCGCGGTGCCAATGGCGGTGCCAAGGGACGCGGCGAGCCGAACAGCGACCAGCTTGACGCCTATATCGCCAATGGCGCTTTCTGGCACACGGAAATCCCGGCCGAGGCACGCTACTTCAAGCCTGCGAACGCGGCCTATCAGCAATTCGCGGTCGAAATGGGGTTCTATGACTCGCCGCAGCCCTATGCCTTTCAGATCTATGCCGAGGTGCTGCAGAAATTCCGTCTTGCCGCCGAGGGGCATGGCGAACAGCAACCGCCCGAACATCTTCGCGAACGTATGCGGACCTGCTTCACCCCGCTGCCAAGCTGGTATCCGCCTTTCGAGGGAAGCGCCGTCGATAACAAGGACTATCCGCTTCATGCGCTGACCCAGCGACCGATGGCGATGTACCATTCCTGGGGCTCGCAGAATGCCTGGCTTCGCCAGATCCATGGCCACAATCCGATGTTCATCTCGCAGGGGCTTGCCGCCGAGCATGACCTGGCGGATGGTGACTGGATCTGGGTCACCTCGCATCATGGCCGCATCCGCGTGCCGGTGGCGGTGATGGCCGGCGTCAATGACAGGACAATCTGGACCTGGAACGCCATCGGCAAGCGCAAGGGTGCGTGGCAGCTCGACCCGGAGGCGCCGGAGGCGAAAAAGGGCTTTCTTCTGAATCATCTCATCCATGAATTGCTGCCACCAAAGGGTGATGGCATGCGCTGGTCGAATTCGGACCCGATCACCGGCCAGGCCGCCTGGTTCGACCTGCGGGTGCAAATTGAAAAGGCGGCGGCTGACGAACCTGCCGAATCCTGGCCGCAATTCGACACGCTGCCACGGATGAATGGCGAGGACGCGCCCGAGGCGACGCTTCGCTACGGCATCGAATGGACCGCGCAGGGCGACGGCAACAGCAACGGGGGAGACAAGTCATGACCATGCTGCCGGAGGCGTCGGCGATCAAGCTTGGGCTTGTCATTGACCTTGATATTTGCGTTGGCTGCCAGGCCTGCGTCGTCAATTGCAAGGAATGGAACACCGCCGGCTATGGGGCGCCTCTCGCCGATACAGATGCATACGGCGAATCGCCAAGTGGTGCGTGGCTGAACCGGGTGCATGCCTATGAGGCCGGTGACGGTGCCGGTTCACGCACGGTGCATTTTCCGAAATCCTGCCTGCATTGTGAAGACGCGCCTTGCGTGACTGTCTGTCCGACCGGCGCGTCATTCAAGCGCGCCGAGGATGGCATCGTGCTGGTGAATGAGGATTGGTGCATCGGCTGCGGTCTTTGTGCCTGGTCATGCCCCTATGGCGCGCGTGAGCTGGACCCGGCCGAGGGCGTGATGAAGAAATGCACGCTCTGTGTCGACCGTATCTATAATGACAACCTGCCGGAGGAAGACCGGGAACCGGCCTGTGTACGCACCTGCCCGACCAATGCCCGTCATTTTGGCGATCTTGGTGATCCGAATTCCGAGGTCAGCCAGATGGTGGCAGCGCGCGATGGTATCGATCTGATGCCGGAGCAGGGCACTAAACCGGTCAATAAATATCTGCCGCCACGTCCGCGCAGGGCCGCCGACGAGGCACCTGTCTCGCTGGTGGCGATGGCCGAGGCCGACACGCCGACAGGCTTCTGGAAATGGGTTGATTCCACGCTCGACAGGCTCGGCTGACTGCGGCGACTTATACTGAGGACACGACAATGCGGCCTGCCTGGTCAATCATCTTCTTCACCACCATCTCCGGTCTTGGCCTTGGCCTTGCCGGCTGGATCGTTCTTGGTCTGCTGCCGCTGATGACGCCGGCAAGCGTGATGGGTGTCGGCATCGGCACGCTGGCGCTGATCGGCGTTGGTCTGATCAGCTCGACCTTCCATCTTGGCCATCCCGAGCGGGCCTGGCGCGCGCTCAGCCAGTGGCGGTCAAGCTGGCTGTCGCGTGAGGGCGTGCTGGCGGTGATCGTCATGGCCGGTCTTGCCGGCTGGTTCGCCGCCGCCTACAGCGGAGGGCGCGTTCCGTTCTGGGGCAATCTGGTGCTTCTGGTGCTGATTTATGTCACCGTCTATGCCACCTCGATGATCTATGCCTCGCTGAAGACGGTGGCGCGCTGGCACCATCCGCTGACGCCGATCTGCTATCTTATGTTCGCGGCCGCCGGCGGTTTGCTGACGACGCTGGCGCTGCTGGCCATCCTGCGGCTGCCGATCACCGCGGCGCTGGCGCAGGCCGCCATCGTACTGATGCTGTCGGCCTGGGGTGTGAAGCTTGCCTGGTGGCGGCTTGCCGGAATGGCCAAACATGCCGGAAGCATCGAATCCGCCACCGGCCTTGGCGCGCTTGGCATGGTGCGGCCGCTGATGCCACCGCATACCGAGGAAAACTACCTTCAGCATGAAATGGGCTTTGTTGTCGCCCGCAGGCATGCCGACAAGCTGCGGATGATCGCACTGTTGCTTGGTGGCGGCCTGCCGGTGCTGATCCTGGTGCTGGCACCGGCCTCGGCCGGGGCGCTGGCGGTGGCTGTGCTGGCGCATGTCGCCGGTATGTTCGTCGAACGCTGGCTGTTCTTCGCCGAGGCAAAGCACGTCGTCACGCTGTATTACGGTGAGACTGCCTGAGACCCGGCGTCCCGGCGGTAAGCCTGATCGCCTGACGGAAGGCTGTCCTTGTCCAGCGCCAGACCGGCCAGCCTGGCAAATCGTTGCAGTTCGGCATGCAGGCGGTCGGTGCGCGCGCCCGTCCATCCGACGCCGGCTTCGGGCCAGAAACCGGTAACCCGCATCAGGCCTTCCCGGCGGTCCGCCTTCAGCTCGATCCGGCCGACGAACCTGTCGGCCTCCAGCAGCGGATAGACATAATATCCCCATCGCCGGTCAGCCGGTGGCACGAACATTTCATTCCGGTATTCGAAGCCGAACAGACGCTGCAGCCGCTGCCTGTCGCGGATCGCCGGGTCGAACGGGTTGATGATCCGCATGCGTGCCGGCAAGGCGGGAATCGCCGCCAGCCGGGTTTCGATATCCGGGACGGCGAAGCAGTCATGCCAGCGGCCATCGGCGCCTTCGATTTGTGTCGGAACGAGGCGGCGCTGATCGGCCCAGTCCCGCGCCTCGGCGGGTGTCACTGCATCCCAGAAACGCCTGATCTCGCCGGCATTGGCAATTCACAGCCGGTCGATGGCACCATCGCACAGCCAGTCAGCCTGTTCACGCATCGTGGGGTGGGTGCCGGAAAGGGGCGGAAAGACCCGCGCGCCAAGATCGTAATATTTGATGAAATTCTCACGGTGCGATGTGGCCAGATCGCCGGCATACCACATCTGTTCCAGCGCTTTTTTATGCGGTGGTTGGGCCCACATTTTGGCGGCGCGAGGCCGGCTTTCAAAGGCGTGTGTGGACAGCGGCCCTTCGGCCTCGATACGGGCACGGATGAAGTCAATGTCAGCTGTCGTCAGTCCGGACCGGTACCAGGCCGCCTTCGCGGTGCGCGCGCCGAGACGATGAAACTGGCGCTGCCACATCGGATAGACATCCATCGGGATCAGCGAGGCGTCATGGGTGAAATGTTCGAACAGCTCGCGCTGGCGAAGCAGGGTCCACACCATGCCCTCGCGATATTGCTGGGCCCGGCTCCACAGAATATGGTCATGCGCGCGCACGATATTGCGCACTGTGTCGATCTGCAGAAACCCCAGCCGGCTGATCAGCGGCAGCAAAGCGGGCAGGCCGGTCGGTGGCGTGACAAGGTGGTTTGCCGCCAGCCAGAGCCGCCGCCCGCCATATGGTCGCCCGCCATGTGGTCTTCTTTCATATGCTTTTCAGTCATCGCCATGGTCACGCGGCATGGTGTGTCGAGGTGCGGTCTTCGACGATCCGTCCGTCCTCGATGGTCAGAACGCGGCGGCACTGTTCGGCAAGTCCGGGATCGTGCGTGACAAGCACCAGCGCGGCGCCGGCCGCAGCGGTGGCCTCGAACAATGTCGAGATGACCTTTTCGCTGGTGCCGCTGTCAAGATTGCCCGTCGGTTCGTCGGCAAGCAGGATTTTCGGACGTGGCGCGATGGCGCGCGCGATGGCGACACGCTGCTGCTCACCGCCTGACATCTGGTCGGGAAGATGCGTTTTCCGGTGGCCAAGCCCGACAGATTCAAGCGCCTCTGCCGCCAGATCGGCGGCGTCGCTGCGGCCGGCAAGTTCGAGTGGCACGGCGACATTCTGCAGCGCCGTCATCGAGGGGATCAGACGAAAGGCCTGAAAAATGATTCCAACCTTGTCACGACGCAGTGCCGCCAGCGCGTCCTCGCCCATGCTGGTGATATTCTGTCCAGCGAGATGAATGCCGCCGCCGGTCAGACTTTCCAGCCCGGCCATGATCATCAGCAGGCTCGTCTTGCCGGCCCCGCTTGGCCCCAGAACGCCAACCGTCTCACCACTGCCGATCCGCAGCGAGATGCTGCGCAGAATATCGACCATGCCATCGGCGCTTGTCAGTGACAGGCAAGCCGCGTCCAGCGCGATGATGGCGTCATCGTTCGCGCCGGTTCCATCTGGGCCGGTTTCATCATTAATGCGAGAGGCGGTCTGTTCTGACACGGATGACGGTCCTTTCTTGCTGGCCGGGTCTTGCTGGCCGGGTCTTGCTGGCCGGGTATTACCAGCTGGCCGTTGCGATATGTCCCGACTTCGATGTGACCCTGACATGATCACGCCAGCCGGGACCTGATCATCTGGACTAAATTCTGCCAGCTACATAAAGTACGACGCGGCAACATAATTTGAACAAATGCATCGTTGAGGCGGTGCGACGCATATGGTGGTCACCCGGATGTCAATCAACAGCCCCAAATCAATCAACCGAACTGTGAGAGTCATTTTCATTTTTCTGGTTCTTCTGGCCCCGGCGATGGCCCATGCCGATCAGGCGCGGTTGCTGGTGCTTGGTGACTCGCTTGTCGCCGGATATGGACTGCCACCAGGACAATCGCTTCCCGACCAGCTGCAGCGTGATCTGGCGACAAGGGGGGTGTCGGTGGCCGTAATCAATGCCGGCGTTTCCGGTGATACGACGGCTGGTGGTCTGGCACGTCTCGACTGGTCGCTTGCCGACAATCCGGACGCGGTGATCATCGTTCTTGGCGGCAATGACATGCTGCGTGGCCTGCCGCCGGAGGGCACGGCGACCAACCTCGATGCCATTGTCAGCCGGCTTCGCGAGCGCGATATAGAGGTGCTGCTTGCCGGCATGATGGCGCCGCGCAATCTGGGCCCAGCCTATGTTGAGGCGTTCGATGCCATCTATCCGGCGCTGGCTCGCCGTCATGACATCGAATTCTACCCTTTCTTTCTTGATGGGGTGGCGCTTGACCCGGCGTTGAACCTCGATGATGGACTGCATCCGAACATGCAGGGTATCAGTGAAATCAGCCGCCGCATGCTGCCTGTCGTGGAACGTCTTCTGGCGCGTCTTGGCGGGTGAGTCCAAGGGCGATTCGAGCCGCCTCCCAAAATTCTTTGCATCACCCTGCGAGGTGTCTTAAAGTGCCGCCGTGAATTCGGGGTTGCCAGCTTTTTCATAAATTTGCCACAGTCTGGCGGCACCGTTCGATATAAAGTCAGGGGCATGTTTTTCGCGCGCCGCCCGGGACCCTTGGCCTGCAACAATCGGCTTGTATTAACTGGCCCGTAATAGCTGGCCCGTAATAGCTGGCCCGTAATAGCTGGCCTGAAACAATGGTGGCCAGCAAAAAAGAGGATGACGATCGGACAATGACGGGTCGAACAATGACGGGTCGGGCAATGACAGTGAAGCAGAGTTTCGTTTTATTGATGGCGGCGACGGCGATGACCGCGCTGTTCGGCACAATGCTGTTCGGCACAATGTCGATGGCGGCGGAACCGCAACGCATGCTGACTGAAAGGGACTGGCAGGCCTTCCGTGTTGACGAGGGTAAGGACAGGACCTGTTTCATCAGCTCGGTGCCGACCAAATCGACCGGCAAATACGACCCTGAAAACCGTGGTGAGGTGCGGGTCTTCGTCTCGCACGGCCCCAACAAGGCCGAGCGCAATGTTGTACAGTTCGTCGCCGGCTACAAGCACAAGAAACATTCTGATGTCACGGTGAAGATCGATGGCAAGAAATTCACCCTCTTCACCATTGAAGGTCGTGCCTATGCCGAATCAGAAGTGGATGACATCGCGATGATCAGGTCGATGAAGCGCGGCAAGAAAATGACTGTTGTCGGCACCTCCAGCCGTGGCACGAAAACAACCGACACCTATTCATTGTCCGGGTTCACCAAGGCGAAAAACCTGATCGACAAGACCTGCAGTTGACCCCGGACAGGTTCCGGCCCGGTTCGCGTCAGCGCAACCGCCTGTTGACCGCACAAGGTCACCTCGCATCGGGCCAGACATACAGTCCCCAAGGAATACACCCAAGAAATTCAGGCCAAGGACAATGACAGACGCAGCGCACCTCCAGACACCTGCCGCAACGCATGCGCCCCGCGATTTGCTTGGCATGGGCGTGGAGGAGCTTGAAGCCGCGATTGTTGCCGCCGGACTGCCGAAATTCCGCGCCCGTCAGCTCTGGCGCTGGGTCTGGCGGCATGGTCTGACCTCCTTTGAGGAGATGAGCGATCTTGGCAAGCCGGTGCGCCAGACCTTTTCAGACATGTTCACGCTTGACCGGCCGGCGGTCACGCGGCGCCTGACCTCGACCGATGGCACCATCAAATGGCTGCTTCGCTTTCCGGATGGGAACGAGGCCGAGACAGTCTATATCCCGGACAAGGATCGCGGCACGCTGTGCATTTCCTCGCAGGTGGGATGCACGCTGACCTGCAGCTTCTGTCACACCGGGACGCAGAAACTTGTTCGCAACCTGTCGGTTGGCGAGATCACTGGTCAGGTCATGCTGGCCATGGACGAGCTTGGCGACTGGCCCGCCGGCAAGCCGGGTCGGCGGCTGACCAACATCGTGCTGATGGGGATGGGCGAACCGCTGTTCAATTACGAGAATGTCGCCAGCGCCATACGAATCATCATGAGCGGCGAAGGCGTCGGGGTGTCGAAGCGGAGAATTACCCTGTCGACATCCGGTGTGGTGCCGAAAATTGCCAGCTGCGGGGCCGAGCTCGGCGTCAATCTGGCGATCTCGCTTCACGCTGTCCGCGATGAGCTTCGTGACGAGCTGGTGCCGATCAACAGGAAATACCCGCTTGCCGAATTGATCGAGGCGTGCCGGACCTATCCCGGTCTGTCGAATGCGCGCCGGATCACCTGGGAATATGTGATGCTGGACGGGGTCAATGACAGTGATGAGGATTGCG
>CAJWDO010000048.1 GCA_913031555.1 uncultured Alphaproteobacteria bacterium
GTCGTTACACGCTGGCGCAGAACGTTTTCTTCAAGCGTGACCCACTCGACCTTGTGGCCGGTCTTTGCGGTGAAATCATCGGTGAGACCCTGCATGCGGATCATGTCACCATTATTGACGGTTGCGATGGTAAGAGTGTCAGCCTGGGCAACACCGCACGCAAGAAGCGTGGCAGCCGTTGCCGTGCAGACAAATTTGGTAAGTTGCATTTTATTCCTCCTGAATGTCATACAGGAAAATACAACACAGAATTCTTTTCTCGCGTCAATATATTTTTGACGCGCGTAAACAAATGAAATCTGCCAAAGGACATGTTGCGCGCATTTTCCGCACCATGGACTTCCGATCCTGACCCGGAATTCGGCATATGTGTTCTGCGCGTGGATGCCGGTTTCGGGATGTCCTGTCGCGCAGCCCGGTCTTTGGGCCTATGCCGATCCGCGCATGATCAGACGCGCTGCAAACAATGTTTCCTCGCGCGTTTCCAACTTGCCGCCAGCATCGATCAGCCTGAACAGCGTTTCCACCGCATGATCTGACACCGCTTCGTAATCATGGGCCGCGGTCGTCAGTGACGGACAGGTGAAACGCGAATAGGGGTGGTCATCATGCGAGGCGAGCCGGATCGTGCAATCTTTGTCCCGGCCGACCCTGATCCCCAATTCATGGCACGCAGACAGGAACCCGATCGCCAGCCGGTCATTGCTGCACAGTACGGTATCGGTTGGCAGCAGATCTTCCTTCAGCACCTTGAGTGCCCCGGCACGACCGATCTCCTCAAACCCCCAGCCGGTGCCATCGATTTTCACCAGATGCGGTTCGAGATTCAGCCGTCGCATCATTTCAAGATAGGCATGCCGCCGCTTGTTCGCGTTCGGGTTGGCCGGGTCGCTCATCTCGAAAAAGCAGGGTGCGCTTCCGGTTCTGCTAAGATATTCAACAGTTTGTGATACAAAACTGAAATTGTCCGAGCCAACAAAGGCAGCCCCGACGCCTTCAATGTTGCTATCAAACAAAATCGTCGGAACATCGCGGCAGAAATCCTCGACATGCTTCTTGTCGGAGGCCCGGCCAAGTGGGGCAAGCAACACGCCGGCAGGCCTGAGGGACCGGAGGGTGTCGAGGATGTCGCATTCCAATCCCTGTTCGCCATGCGAGGAAAACAGGGTGGGGGTGAAACCGGCATCGATGCAGCGGCGCTCGATCACGCGAGCAATTTCGGCGAAGAACGGGTCGGCGAGATAGGGAACGACGATGCCGATATTCTTGGTCAGCCGCCGATTCTGGTTCATGGCATAGATATTTGGACGGTAATCATATTCCTTCAACGCCGCCTCAATCCGGCCCCGCGTCGAGGGCCGGACGCTGTTTGGATCATTGAAATATTTCGAAATAGTGGGACGAGAAATGCCGCAGAGCGCGGCGAACTCATCCATATTTCTGATCTTTTCCTGGCTCATCCTGGTCCCTGAAATGGCGCTGGATATGCTTGACAAAGGCGCGCCCCACGCACCACACAATATTAACGCGTGTAAAGTTTTGGGCAAGCTGACTTTGTGGATAATCGTGATATTCTGACTTTTTGGCAGAAATTCATAAATCAATCGAATGGCGGGAAAGATGTCGTCTGGTATGAAGTTACATCGCGGTGACCTGGACAGTCTGGCTTCCGATATCCTGACGCGGGCAAGGATCGACGGGATGTTTTCGGTCGCTGTTGCCGGTCCACCTGGAAGCGGCAAATCCACCCTTGCCGCGGCACTTGCCAAGAAAATCGGGTCCTGTTGCTGTGTGATTCCGATGGATGGATTTCATCTGGACAATGTAACGCTGGAGGCGCGCGGCCTGTTGTCTGTCAAAGGCGCTGCGGAAACATTTGACCTTGTGGGGTTCAAGCGCCTCATCAATGGCTTGCAGAGTGGCGTGGCGAAATCGTTTCCCACCTTTGACCGCGATGTGGACAGCGTAGTCGAGAATGGTGGCAGCCTGAGCGACGAGGTGTCGGTTCTGCTGTTCGAGGGCAACTACCTGCTGTTTGATGAGGATGGCTGGACCGATCTGGCGGACGGTTGGGATGCCAGCATATGGCTGGAGGTGCCGGCGGATGTTCTTCAGGAGCGGTTGACCCGTCGCTGGCTCGACCAGGGGATGTCGATGGAAGCCGCGCTGGCACGCGCGCAGGGAAATGATCTGGTCAATGCCAGACGTGTCATCGAGAAGGCCCTGCCAGCCACGTGGATTGTGTCCACCTGATCCGTAATCCGGTCGTCAGAATGCCGAGCAGAAGGCAGGGCAAAGGGCAGGGCAGAAGGCGGATTGCGCCGGACCGGTTCACTCCTTGCTGTTCGCAAGCGCCCTTTCCATCACCTCGGCAATGCGGTTGGTGAATTCGCGCGGGTCGCCGATGGTCTCGCCCTCCGCGACAATGGCACTGTCATAGAGAAGCCGTGCAAAGCTGTCGGAGCCGTCAAACTCGCCTGTTTCCATGCGGGTGTTCAGCGCCTTGACCAGCGGGTGCTTGGCATTGACCTCGAGGATCTTCGGCCCGCCATTGAAGTCCGGGTTATGCATGCGCATCATCCGTTCCATCTGCGGGTCCATACCGCTCTGGTCGGCGACGAGGCGAGCGAGGCTCGTCTCCAGATTGGCCGAACTCCTCACATCGGCGACGTCGCCGTCAAGGACATGCTTCATCTTCGCCATGAAACTGTCGGACAGCACCGCCTCGGTATTGTCATCCTCCTCGCTGGCCTCGCCGACATTCGAGATGTCAACCTCGCCGCGGGTGATCGACTGGAAGGATTTGCCGTCGAATTCGGGCGTGTTGGCAAGCCAGAAATCATCAATCGGATCGGTCAGCACAAGGACGCCGATCCCCTTGGCGCGAAAGGATTCCAGATGCGGACTTGTCATCGCCAGCTCGGCATTCTCGGCCGACAGGTAATAGATCGTCTCCTGTCCGGCGGCGAACCCCTCGACATACTCCTTCAGTGTCACCATGCCGTCGTCGCTGGCGGTCGAGCGGAACAGGCTGATATCAAGGATCCTGGCGCGGTTGGCGTCATCCTCATACAGCCCTTCCTTGATCACCCGGCCAAGTGCTGTCCACAGATTTTCATATTCCTCGCGGCGTTTCTCCAACGCCTTGCCGAATTCGCCAAGAACGCGCTTCACGACAGCCTTGTTGATTTTCGTGACAACCGGATTCTGCTGCAGCATCTCGCGGCTGACATTCAGATCGACATCAGGTGTATCGATGACGCCGCGAAGGAAGCGCAGCCATTTCGGGACCAATCCTTCGCAATTGTCGGTGATGAATACCCTGTTCACATAGAGCTGCAGGCGGGCGCGCCGCTCGGGGTCGAACAGATCGAACGGCGCCATCGACGGGATGAAAACAAGGTTGGTGAATTCGACGGCGCCTTCGGTGCGGTTGTGAAGCGTGGCAAAGGGCGCATCATAGGCGGCGGCGACCGAGGCATAGAAACTCTGATATTCCTCTTCGGAAATATCCTTTGCCGCGCGCGTCCACAGCGCCACCGCGCTGTTCAGCCGCTCGGGATCGGCCTTTGCATCAAGCCACATGATCGGCTGCGCGATATGGTCGGAATATTTCTTCACCAGAAATTCGATTCGTTCGCGCTCGATATATTCCTTGGCCTCCTTGCGAAGCTTGAGCGTGATGTCGGTGCCGACAGTCTTGCGCTCGGCGCTGTCGATGGAGAAACCCGAAGTGCCGTCGCTGTGCCAGCGGCTGGCCCCGGACGCGCCGTGCGGTCTTGAGACGACGTCGATGCTCTCGGCAACCATGAAGGCGGAATAGAAGCCAACCCCGAACTGCCCGATCAGCTGGTCGGTCAAAGCTCCGCCATTCTCGCCATCCTTGCCGCCCTTCGCCGACTCGACAAATGCCTTGGTGCCGGAACTTGCGATGGTGCCAAGCGTGTCTTTCATCTCTTCGGCGGACAGGCCGATACCATTGTCGCTGATGGTCAGACTGCGTGCCTTTTTGTCGCTGCTGATGGTGACCTCGCCGTCAATCATCTCGGCCGCATCACCGGCGCTCAGCACGGCGAACTTGCGCTTGTTGATGGCGTCGGATGCGTTGGAGATCAGTTCCCGAAGGAAAATTTCCTTCTGCGAATACAGAGAATTGATGACGATATCGAGAATCCTGCCGGTATCGGCCTCGAAATCGAAAGTCTTGTTGGACATGCGGTGGCCCCCACTTTTTTGACTGTCCTCCGGATTGGGGCGATTTGGGTTCTGGCATCCCGGATGTCAAGATGCCTCGCGCAGCGGTGAGCAAGACGCCAGCGCAGCCCGATGGATATCAGTCCGCGCCGTTGGCGCCGCGTTGCCGGCGGATTTTACGTGTGGCGGTCTCATCGATCGCCGGCACGTCGCCCTCAAGAATGATCACGCCATACAGATCATGCGCTTGCGCGGCGCTGTAACGGTCCAGCCGCACATCCTCAAGCACGGCTTCCGGCAAACGTGTGAGCGGGTCGCCATAGCCGCCGCCGCCGGGGGTGCGCACCCAGACCCGGTCACCGGGCGCCAGCGCGATATCCTGTTCCTTTGAAAGGTGAAGCGGGACGTAGGACTCGCCATCACGGATCACCACGACCTTGTTCACCTCGCCATCATTGCCGCCAAGCGCGCCCTGAGGGCCGAACCGCCCATGATCCATGACAAAACTGGCGCGCGCCTCGCCATTGCGAAGCTCAAGCTCGTAATCAAGACCAAACCCGCCACGGTTGCGGCCGGCCCCGGCGGAGCCTTCATGAAGCGCGTAGTGATGATAGAGAACCGGAAAGGCCTGCTCCATGATTTCCACCGGCGGCGCCTTTGAAATGCCGATGGTGGAGCATCCATTGCTCAACCCGTCACCATCAGCATTGCCACCATAACCGCCGCCAGAGAGTTGATACATGACGAAATCACGACCGCGCTCGGCATTGTGGCCGCCAAGCGCGAAATTGCCGCTGGTGCCCGCCGGGGCAGCGGTAACGCGCTCGGGAAGCGGCTGCACGAGTGCCGCGAACACCGCCTCGGCGATACGTTGGCTGACCTCCGCCGCGCATCCCGACACCGGGCGCGGGTAATGGGCATCAAGGAAGGTGCCTTCGGGCCGGATCACCTCCAGCGGTTCAAAGGCACCGGCGCTGATCGGCACTTCGGGAAAGATGTGCCGCATGGCGAGATAGACCGAACTGAGCGTGGTCGCGATGACCGAATTCATCGGCCCGCGACAGGGTGGGCTGGACCCGCCGAAATCAAAGATCAGCCGGTCGTCCCTGCGTGTGACGCTGAGCCTGATTTCCAATGGTTCATCAACAACGCCGTCGCTGTCGACATAGGCAACGGACTGCCAGCTGCCGGCAGGCATCCGCGCGATCAACTGTCGCATCTGTGTGGCGGCACGGCTGCGAAGCTCGGCAATGGCCTGTTCCACTGTATCATCGCCATAGCGGTCAAGAAGCAGGTCCAGCCTGTCGGCCCCCACCTCAAGCGCCGCCGCCTGTGCCTTCACGTCACCGATCCGCTGATCCGCGACCCGGATATTCGAACAGATGATGGCGTAGATTTCGCGATCCATCCCCCCCTGCTTGAACAGCTTTACCGGCGGCAGGCGCAAGCCTTCCTGTTCCACCGCCGTGGCTGAGGCCGAAAATCCACCTGGCACCGCCCCGCCGGTATCCGGCCAATGGCCGGTATTGGACAGCCAGCACCACAGCCTTCCATCCCGGTAATAGGGGCGGACAAAGCGCACATCCATCAGATGCGTGCCGCCAAGATAGGGGTCATTGACGATATAGATGTCGCCCGGCTCCGGTGCCGCGACTTCGCCCTCGCCGATCAGTCTTATCAGCTCGGCGGTGGAATATTGCATTGTGCCGACGAAGACCGGCAGGCCGCCGGCGCCCTGGGAAATCAGCGCGCCATCATCGGCGGCATAGATTCCGTCCGACCGGTCATTCGCCTCGGCGATTACCGGCGAGAAGGCGGCGCGTGAGAAACTCAGATCCATCTCGTCACAGGCCTGCTGCAACCCGGCCTGGATCACACTGAGGGTGATGGGATCAAGGCTCATGAAGCGCCTCCGACATTGATCAGGATGTTGCCGTCAGGATCCGAAGCGGCGCTGTCCTCCGGCAGAATGAGGATCGTGCTGTCCATCTGTTCCAGAATGGCCGGCCCCTGAAGACGCATGTCGAGAGGCAGTTTTTCGCGCGTAAAGACTGGCGTGTCGCACCAGCCATCTCCGAACCAGACGCGCCGCGTTCCTGTCCGCGCCTCGGCCAGCGTCCTTGCGCGCTCGGAATTATCGATCAGTCCGGCAAGATCAACTTCGGCGCGGCGGCCGGTGACCGTCGTGTTGACGTTCACCACCTGAGCGCGAATCTCGGGAAGCCTGACCCGGAATCTGTTGAAATAAACCTCCTCGAAACGGTTCTGGATTTCGTCACGATCAAGCTTGTCACCATCCAGCGGCACCTGAAGAAGATGCGTCTGTCCGGCAAACTGCATGTCGAGCGAGTGCTGGACGTTGATTTCCGAGATGTCCACCGGCTCCTGGCTGACCAGACCCGTCCCCTCGTCACGCTGGGCAGCGAGAATGCCGGTCAGCCGCGCCATCTCAAGGGTGGCCAGCGGCGCGTTGACGGTCTGCACGAAATCATGACGAAGATCGGCAACGATACAGCCAAGGGCGTTGGTGATGCCGGGCCGCGCCGGCACAAGAACCTCGGGAATGCCGAGCTCGCCGGCCAGCGCCGAGGCGTGCAGCGGCCCGGCTCCGCCAAAGGCAAACAGCGAGAAATCGCGCGGGTCCTCGCCAAGCGAGACAGACACCATGCGGGTGGCGCCGGCCATGCGGGTGGTGGCTATGCGGATCACCGCCGCCGCCGCACTCTCGGCATCGATTCCCAGCCTGTCGCCAAGCTCGGTCTGGAAAATCTGCCTGATCTGCGCCAGATCGACATTGCCTGGAACGGATTTGAGTTTGCCGACATCCAGCCTGCCAAGCAGCATGTTGGCATCGGAAATGGTCGGGCTTGTCCCGCCGCGGCCATAGCAGATCGGCCCCGGCGTGGCACCGGCACTCTGCGGCCCCACCTCGAGAAGGCCGGCCTCGTTGACCCGCGCAATCGACCCGCCACCGGCGCCGATGGTTCGGACATCAACCATCGGCACATGGATCGGCATTGCGTATTCGAGTTCGATCTCGTGTGAAACCGACGGCTCGCTGCCACGGATCAGCGCGACATCGGTCGAGGTCCCGCCCATATCATAGGTGATCAGATTGGGCCGACTCGCACGGCGGCCGGTATAGGCGGCTGCAATGACGCCGGAGGCCGGACCCGACATGACCGTCTTTGCCGCCTCGCGGACAACACGGCTTGCCGAGACAGTGCCGCCATTGCCATTCATGACAAGAAGTTCACCGCCATAGCCGCCATCGCCAAGCTCCTTTGCCAGCCGCCCGATATAGCGTTCCAGAAGCGGCTGGACCGAGGCGTTCACCGCGGCGGTGACCCCGCGCTCGAACTCGCGGCTTTCCGACAGCAGTGAATGGCCGGTGGTGATGTAGTCATTCGGCCAGAAGGAGGCGAGAATCTCCGCTGCCCGCATTTCATGATCCGGGTTGGCGTAGGCGTGAAGAAAATGCACGACAACCGATTCAACGCCGGCGGCAAGCAATTTCTCGCCGGCACGGCGCACCGCGTCCTCATCAAGCGGGGTCACGACGCGGCCGGCATAGTCAAGCCGTTCCGGCACCTCGAGGCGCAGGTCGCGCGGGATAATCGGCGTGAAATCGCCCTTCATGCCATAGGGTTGGGGACGGGTCCGGCGGCCAAGCTCCAGAACATCGCGGAACCCCGCCGTGGTGATCAGGCCGGTGCGACTGAGCTTGCGCTCAAGGACGGCGTTGGTCGTCGTCGTGGTACCGTGAATGACAAGGGCAACGTCGGAGAGCTTTGTCCCGGCTTCTTCCAGTGCCGCCATGACACCAAAGGCCTGATTGTCGATCGTGCTTGCCACCTTTGACAGGTGAACTGTGCCTGTCCGTGGATCAAGCCTGACAAGATCGGTAAAGGTGCCCCCGACATCAACACCGATCAGGTCGGCCCCGATCAGATCAGCTTGATGGGCTTGGTCGTGCGCCGTCATCGGCCCTTTCTCCGGTATTGTTCGTATGCAAATGAGCGCCGAATATTGACAAATTGTCAATTGGCTTTCCAAATCCGGGGATGGTGTTTAATTCCTCAAAATATCGGTCGATGACGCGGTGTGTTGTGATGATCGGTGCACGGATCGGCGTGGCGATGGCCAGCCTTGCGCCGATGCCGGCCGCAGCGCATGCAACCGGTCAGAGCTTTGTCGCGCTGTTGCCGACAGGCCCCTATATGGCGATCGGCGTGATCATTGTCGCGCTCAGCATCCTGCTTCTGTGGTTTCTGCCGCACCGGTCGGCGGCGCGGTTGCTGCCAAGTCGCGATCTCGGACCGATTGCAGCGCCGCTGCTGGTTCGCAACGTCTCCAGCTTTGTGTTCTTCCTGCTGTTCTGCTGGCTTCTGTCGCGTGGATTCTTCGGCCCGCGCGACCCGCTTGAAAACCCGCTTGTGCTGGGGTTCTGGGTTGTCTTCTGGATGGCCTCGCCGATGGTGCAGGGATTCCTGTTTGATCTCTGGGGCTGGATGTCGCCCTGGCGCTGGCTTGTCGCGCCGTTGTCGGTGGCGGTGCCGCGCCCGCCACTGGCGCTGCCGGCCCGTCTCGGCGTCTGGCCGGCGGTCCTGCTGCTGCTGGTGTTCTCGATGTTCACCCTTGCCGACCCGGCCCCGGACGATCCTGCGCGGCTGGCAGGTGTCGGTGTTGCCTATCTGGCGGTGACGATCGCCGGCATGGTGTTGTGTGGGCCCGGGCGATGGCTCCGCCAGGTCGAGATCTTTTCTGTGGTGATGGCGCATTTCGGCAGGCTGGCGCCGTTGGCGCGGCGTGGCAGGCGGGTGCGGCTCGGCTGGCCGGGATGGCAGTTGGCGCATGGCGCGCGCGGGGCGCGTGCGATCCCTGTTTTCATTCTGGTGCTGCTTGGCACCGGATCATTCGACGGCTTTAACGAGACCTTTGT
>CAJWDO010000049.1 GCA_913031555.1 uncultured Alphaproteobacteria bacterium
CGAACGCTGTTTCATGCTAGTCAGGCCATTCAGCACCATGATAACGCGCTGCCCGTCACGGTTGGCCGATCCGACAAGGCCATATCCGGATTCCTCGGTATGGCCTGTCTTCAGTCCATCTGCGCCCTGTGTGCCATAAACCAAGGGGTTTCTGTTGCCCTGCTTGATGCCATTATAGCTGAAGTCCTTTTCGGCAAACATCGAATAGAGCTCGGGATAGGTATCAACAGGGAAATCCCGGATCATCGCTGTTGCGAGGATATTCAGGTCCCGCGCGGTGGTGAATTGCTCCGGGTCGGGCCAGCCGGTGGAGTTGCGAAAGGTCGAGTTTTCCATGCCAAGCTGCCGCGCTACATAGTTCATCTCCTCGGCAAACCCGTCTTCGGTTCCCGAAATGCCCTCGGCCACGGCAATCGCCGCGTCATTTCCCGACTGCACGACGATCCCGCGGAGCAGATCGTGGACCGACACCCGCTTGCCAACCTCGACAAACGTCTTCGAGCCGCCCTTGCGCCACGCCTTGGTCGAAATCAGAAACGTGTCATCCAGAGACAGAGACCCGTCGGCGATCCGTTGGAAAGCGATATAGACGGTCATGATCTTGGCCATCGAGGCCGGTTTCATCAGCGCGTCAGGATTCTTTTCCATCAACACCTTGCCAGACCCGAAATCCGTCACATACGCATACTCCGCAGTTGAGTCGATTTCGGCGGCACCTGCTGACTGCACGAGCCAGCAGGCCATGATAGCGGCAAGGACCACACGGAAACACTTCACTGGATTTTCCTTTCTGCCAGAACCCTATACGTGACAGCGTTAGCGGCAAAAAACGGCACAAAAATGTCGTTTCAGTCGACAATGATCCGGGCACCCCGGAAACCCAGATCGAATACTGCCGCAAGAAGTCTGTCAGCCTCGTCCACCTCGCTGACAGGTCCCAGCCTGACACGATGGAGCACCTGCCCGTCACGGTTTATCCGCGACACCTGCCCGGAACTGACCCGATCGATACGGTTCAGGACGTTGACAGCATTCGTTTCGGAATGAAAAGCGCCAACCTGAACCCAGATGCTGGTCTCGATCGGGGGCACATTGATGACCTCTCCGACATGCGCATTCGCCAACAGGTCAATCGCTGACTGGCCATCCGCGGAACTGTAATTTGAGCGGCCACTGTTCGAAGTGGCGGAAAAGGTCACATTGGAGGCACCGACAGCGTTGAATTCCGGCATCGGTGTTTCCTGCTTGCCCGCGACCTGTGGGAACATGCCCTTTTTCGCGAGTTCCTCGAGACGAAGACTCTGTTCGGCCAGAAGTTTCACCCGCACCTTGGCGATGCCCTGATCCTTGAAGCCGAGCAGTCGTGCGGATTCCCGCGAAAGATCAATGATCCTGCCGGCAACGAACGGCCCACGGTCATTCACCCTGACGACAAGCGACCTGCCATTGTCGAGATTGGTGACGCGAACGACACTTGGCATCGGCAGGGTCTTGTGCGCCGCGGTGATGGCCTCCGGATCGAAAATTTCACCATTCGCGGTCAGCCTGCCGGCAAACTCATCGCCATACCAGGACCCGATTCCCGTTTCGTCATAGGCAAGATCGCGGGCCGGATAATACCAGACACCGCCGACATTGTAGGGATCGCCAACCTTGTAGCGCGGCTTTGCAACAATTGTGCCGGCGGCCACTTCTTCAGCCTGCTCGACGGCCTTTTTCTCTTTCTGGGATTTCTTCACCATGTCAATGGCAAGTTCGGCAGTCGTACAGCCGGCCAGAAGCAATCCGGCGGTTCCAAGAACCGCGGCAAACCGCATCCATTCAGCCAGTCCCCGTTGCATACGGTGCCTCCTTAACGCAAGGAATCGGAAAGAGTGCCGATCGCCAGCGCGTAATAGTTGGAGCGATTCCAACGAAGGATGGATTCATAGTTGCTGTAGACAAGATAGGCCCGGCCACCGACCCCCTCCGGCATCACAAGCCGCGCCGAAAGCTGCCGTGATGGCAGGTCGGATCCATCGGCGCTGCGTACCCCTGCTTTCTGCCAGATCGCCAGCGCATGGCGTGTCTTTGACTCGAAAAGTTTGGTTGCGCCGCTGCCGCCAATGACAAGATCGGACGGGATACGCACCTCGCGTCCCCAGGTGATGTCATCACGCCACCCGGCCTTGGCAAGATAATTCGCGGTTGAAGCAAACACGTCTTCGGTAGTGCCCCAGATATCACGCCGGCCGTCGCCATCCCAGTCCTCGGCAAAATTCAGGAAACTGGACGGCATGAACTGGCTCTGCCCCATGGCACCGGCCCAGGACCCTTTCATGTCGGCAGCCTTGATATGGCCATCCTCAATGATCCGCAGAGCGTTCAGCAATTCCTTGCGGAAATATGCGCTGCGCCGCCCATCATGCGCCAATGTGGCAAGCGACTGCGGAATATTGAAACTGCCCAGATACTTGCCAAAGCTTGTTTCCATCCCCCAGAAGGTGACGATGTAACGCTTCTGAACACCGTATTTTTTCGCAACCCGGTCGAGAATGTCGGCATGTTCGACAAGCATACGGGCTGCCGTCTTGCGACGCCATTCACTGACAAATCTGCTGAGATATTCATCGAATGTGAGGGTGAATTCCGGCTGGCTCCTGTCCAGTTCGATCACGCGTGGCAACGGTTGCACACCGGACAGGGCGGCATCAAGCGTCGCTTCCGATATGCCAACGCCGCGCGCCTCGGCGCGAAGCTCGACGAGCCATTCGTCAAACGGCTTATCACTCGCCATTGCGGGCGTCATTGCAGGGCTGGAAAGGCCGACGCCGGATGCTGCGACAAAAAGCAGTGAGAATCGCAGGAGACACCGTGATGCCCGGCAAAACGAATCCATTATATTCGATAGTGTGTGTAACAGGAGTGTGTGTAACAAGGTTTCCCTGCCTGGCATTGCGGCTATTGATGCGACCCGGGAGCGAGACACATGATGTTGTGGAAACAGTAACGCGCAACCGCTATCTGTGGCAAGAATCGAAATGCCTGCTTTGGCGGTAAAATCCCGGCAATACCGCGCCGTGTCAGATAATCAGTCCTTCAGGCCGTCATCCCGCATGCCGGCGCGCTCCAGATGGATCGGCAATACCCGCCCATAGAGTTGCCTTGTGCGTTCAACACTGCCAACCATGCCTTCTGTTTGGACAAAGGAAAATATCCCCACATAGCGCCGCTGCGGGCCGGTAACAGGGGTCACACGGTGCAGCGAATACCGCCCCTTGAAGATTTGAAGATCACCGGGAACAAGATCCATGGCCTGCACCCGGTCTGACCGGCCATCCAGCACGTCCGCGACCGCGTCGAAACATTCATCCTCGGCGCTCCGCAGGCCCGGCGCATATTCGAACACGCCGCCAGCCTCACCATTCTGGATGGCCAGCGTCACGGTGAAATTATTCGTGTCGAAATGCCATGGGAAGCCCGTCCCCTCCTCGACGACATTGACGATCACATCGGCAAGCGGGTCGGCATAGCGGTAAAAATCCTCGGCCCCAAGAGCCTCGCGAATAAAGTTCTGGAAAGGTGCGTACTCATAGATCGCGCGAAGCCCACTGTCGGGGCCGAAATGATCCGCCGGCACGAAGGCATTGGACCGGTCATAGAAACGGCGCCTCGGGTCCTCGGCGGACAGGCTCGGATCATCCTCGGAAAAATAGGCGTTCGTGCGGTTGAAGGACCGGTGTGCATGACCGGCGACGGCATCCGCCTCATTGACAAGTATTGGCAGTGCCAACGCTCTTACGAAACTGGGAAGAACGCAACACCCGTCGGCGGCAAGCTGATCCTTGGCCGACCCGACCGCCGCCGCATAACCGCGCGGGTCACGCCCATCAAGCGGATAGGCATCGAGATCAATGAAATCCGCTGGAATGGCATTTGCCGTAGCTTCGGCATTTTCCCAACCTGATTGTGCTGACATGCTCACACCTCGCTGAAAACATGATGAGAAGACACAATGAGTGGGCAGCGTGATCGTATTTTACAAAAATTTGCAATCCGCAAATTCAGGCCAGGATTCCGACCCGGAATTTGGCTGGGAATTTGGCCGGGAATTTGGCCAAGGGTTCGGATCAAAGTGATCAGCCGTCCTGGATCGGATCAACATTCAGCGTCGATTTGGCGGCTGCCCCGCGGGCCAGCGGGCTATGGAGCGCCAACGCAAGCAAGGGTGGGACAATAATCAGCGTCGCCAGCGTCGACAGGCCAAGCCCGCCAAACACCACGACACCGAGCCCGCGATAGAGTTCGGCCCCCGCGCCGGGGAAAATCACCAGCGGAACAAGGCCGAACAGCGAGGTCAATGTTGACATAAAAATCGGCCTGACACGGTTCCGCGTCGCCTCGACAACGGCGTCTCCGATCTCCATCCCCTCTTCGCGGATATGCAAAATGGCCTGTTCGATCATCAAGATCGCGTTGTTCACAACCACACCGGTGAGGATCACAAAACCAAGCATCGTAAGCATGTCGAGAGGCTGGCGGACATAGGTGTTGAGCAACGCCAGCCCGGCGATGCCGCCGGCCCCGGCGACAGGCACCGCCAGAAGAATGATCAACGGCATCACGAAATTGCGAAGCAGCACGACCATCAGAAGGAAGATCACTGCCAGCGCGATGGCGACATTCGCCTGCATGGCCTGCCATGTCGAGTTGAGCGCGCTTGCCGCCCCGCTCAGCGAAATGCTGACGCCGGATTCGCTTGCCAGCGGTCTGATTTCCTCGATGATCTGAGCTTCGATGATCGCCACCGCCTCTTCAAGTGGCAGCTTTTCGGTAGGCCGAAGCCGCAGCGAGATCGCCTGACTGCCGCCGATGCGCCTGATCTGTTCAGGTGCGCTGATAATCTCGATCTTGGTCAGTTGGCCCAACCGCAGGATCGCGCCGGCCCGCGTGACAATGGGAATGTCTCCAAGCTGCGCGGCGGTCAGATTGCTGGCGTCGCGGCCGGCAACAACAAGATCGATCAATTCGCCGGCAATCGGGATCTGGATGACATTCGCACCGTCATTGAAGACATCGACGGCCGAGGTTACATCACGAACGGACACGCCGGCCCGTGCCAACGCCGCAAGGTCGGGCGTGATCCTGATCTGCGGCGCGCCATTGTCAAGGTTCGGCAGCGCGCGCACCTGACTTCCCTCGGTCCGGGGAAACAGCTCGGCCAGCCTTTCATTGACCCGAAAGGCAATCGGCAGCACAGCGTCACGGCTTGGACCGGCAATATCGATCCGGATCGACCGCGACCCGCCGACAGAACGGCCGAACAGCGATGCCTGGCGGACAAAAGCCCCTGTTCCAGGTTCCGAGAAGATCGGGCGCATCAACACCATCTGCAACTCGCCGACGCGTGTTGCGTCGCGCGCCGAAGCGCCGGCAAAGGCACCGCCGGAAAATGCCACGAAGAAGAACCGTTCAATGGCTGGCGGGCCGCCAACAGGTGGTTCTTCCTCCCATAGGGGACGGGCGGCGGATTCCATCTTTTCTGCGATGCGCAGCGTTTCATCCATTGAATAGCCCGGTGGCGTGAAAATCCGGCCAAAGACAAAGTTCGCATTGCCGTCGGGAAGATAATCAAGCTGTGGCATGAACCTGGCGGCAAATCCAGCCGCGCCCGCGACCAGTAGCGACACGGCAAGCACCCCGACAAGGGAACGACGCACCGTCAACCGCGCGTAGCTGACGATCAGTCTTGCAAAACCACGCGCAAGATGATCAAGCCCGGGGATGCGAATCAGATTGGTGTATTTATCAGGTGATCCTCGCAAAAGCCGCGCGGCAAGAGACGGGATGACCGTCACCGAGACAATGACCGAAATCAGCACTGCCACCGAAATGGCGATGGCTATATCCCGGAACAGCTGGCCGACCGGCAGCGTCAGCAACAGCACCGGGATAAAAACAATCACAGTTGTCAGCGCCGAACCGAGGATTGGCGCCCACACCTGTCGCGCACCACGATAGGCGGCGGTGTCGGCCGGCAATCCGCGCTGGCGAAGACGGAAGATATTCTCCAGCGATACAATCGAGGCATCGACCACCATGCCTACCGCGAAGGCAAGCCCTGCCAGTGAAATGACATTGATCGACAGGCCAAGGCCGGCAATGGCCACAAAGGTGCCAATCACCGACACCGGAATGGCGGCGAACACAATAATTGTCGGCAGCAGGCTACGCAGAAACAGCATAAGGACACCAAGCGCCAGAACGCCGCCGATCCAGATGTTCTGCTGCACCAGATCAATCGCCGAGGCGATATATTTTGTTTCGTCATAGACAACGCGAAGGTTCAACTCCCGTGCATCGAGGACCGAGAGGTTGAGATCGT
Organism: uncultured Alphaproteobacteria bacterium; assembly: GCA_913031555.1. Lineage (GTDB taxonomy): Bacteria > Pseudomonadota > Alphaproteobacteria > Puniceispirillales > Puniceispirillaceae > UBA8309. The sequence continues at coordinate 6,365 of CAJWDO010000049.1, forward strand.
CGATTGCAGCGCGAAGCCGCGCCATGGTCTCAACGACATTCACCCCGGGCGCGCGAAGCGCGTTGATGATCACCGCCTTCTCGCCATTCAGCCGCCGATAGCTTGATCGAGACGCCGATTGCAACTTGATGGTGGCGATGTCGGACAGCAACAAAGGCACCAGTGTCCCGGAGGATGAGGTGTCGGTTCGCAGGACGATCCGCCCGGCCGCGTCGGGTGTGTAATTGACAGCCTCGGTCCGCACAGCATAGGTCCGTTTGCCCTCGGTGACAGTGCCGACACTCATCATCGATGATGAAGTTCTGAGGGCGTCGATGACTTCGGTCAGGGTAATCCGGTACTGCGTCAGTTTCGCCGGATCGATGAATATCCGCATTTCCTTCGACCCGCCACCATTGAAGGTGATCTCGGAAACGCCATTCACCCGGCCAAGCGGTTCGACGATCTGCGTTTCCAGAAAATTACCAAGCCCCTCGAGGTCGACCTCGTTGCCGGGCTTGGCGACAAGCGCCAGGCGGGCGATAGGGCTGTCATCGGAGTTCGAGGTACGGACCTCTGGCGTGCGAGCATCGGATGGCAGGCCTGATACCGCAGAAAGCTTGCTGAGAAGCAGCACGAGCGCCTTGTCCATATCCTGTGTGACACTGTAGGTAAGGGTAACTGACGCCCGACCGCGCCGTGACGAAGAGACAAGTTCCTCAACCCCGTTGAGACCTGAAAGTTCGGATTCCAGGCGCCCCACAATCTCACGGTCAACATCCTCGGGCGACGCGCCGGGCCAGCCGACCCGCACCTCGAGGATAGGTTTCTCGATATCCGGGCTCATCTGGATGGGAATGTTGCGAAGCGCCACAACGCCGAACAATACCGTCAGCAGGATCAGCGCCAGAACCGCGACAGGACGTTCAATCGCCAGCTTGATCAATCCGCCCATCAGTTGGCACCATTGTTGCCGGTGAAGTCGAGCGTTGGTTCCCGTCCGCCCGGCAGGCCGCGCAGCGTCACCGTGCCAGACATCTTGTCACCGCTGACGGTACCGATGAATTCAAGGTCAAGAACACCGAATGGCAGAACCAGCTTGCCGATGAAATTGATGTCATCGCCAACCCGCGTGACCTCGACCGGTTCGTCATTGAAGAAGGATTTTTCCTTGCCAAGCACCAGATCGCCCGATGCCGGACCGCGGTTCGTCGTCCAGTTCAGCGTCCATTTTTCACCCTTGGGCCCCTGTGGTCGCTTGGCCGGATCGCCGATCTTGATCTTCCGACCATCGACCAGACCTTCATTACCACGCGTGATCACTTGTTCCCCGGGCTTCAACCCGTCCAGAACGATAAAGGCGTCGCCGGCGGCGTTGCCAAGCTTCACACGCCGCTGCAGCGCGACACCCTCAGCGGCGATAAAGACGATGTGACCGCCGGAAATCGGGATCACCGCATCCTTTGGAACAGTCACGACAGGCGCCGGTGACGTTGTCGGCACCTGCAATGTGACAGGTGCGTTCTCGGCCTGTAGTGAGCGCGGCAGCGCACCGTCGACCGCGAACCTGACAGTTTGCGTTCCGGTGCGGACATTTTGCACCGGCAATACGACACGCGCCGTCAAATTGATGGTGCGACCTGTGAAATCAGCTGCCTTGATGCTTTTGCTTCGCCTTACAAGAGGCAGAATTTCCAGAGGAATTTCGGCTTCGACCTCATAATCTACAGGTGCGCGTGTACGAATCAGCACATCGCCTTCGCGAAGGAATGCCCGGCGGGCCGGATGCAGGTAGACAATCTGGCCATCGTCCGGGGCGGCGATCCTGGCGGCCTTGATGTCAGCCTTTATTTGCCCGATTTCGATATCAAGCCGTGTCAATGCCGCACTGGCAAGCTGACGTTGATAGTCACGGCCTGTGAGGACGGATTCGCGCTGCGCGATCTGTTGCTGTGCGTTGATGACGGCATTTTGTGCGGTTTCCGCCGCATCCACCGTCAGCGCGTTGCGTGACACGAGAGTTTGCGCCCGCTCAGCCTTGCCTTGCAACAGGACAAGCTGCGTGCGCTGCAATTCCAGGACCTTGCGGTCGGCCTCGGTCGTCTGTTCGATCTCGGTCAGGCGTAACCCGGCCTCGTTTCGCTGTGCCGTCAGAAGATCGAGTCTGTCGCGGAAATCGGCGTCATCCTGGGTGGCGACAAGCTGTCCGGCCTTGACCATGTCACCGATGCGAAGAGGTTGCAGCGTCGTGACCGCGTTTGCCGACGCGGTGATGGCTGTCACCTGCCCCGCGGCAACGCGCGCCTGAATATCGGAGAAAATGGACAGCGTGTTCTCGGTGGCCTCGGCAACGGCCACGGTGGCGGTCCGGCTGCCGAAACTCTGCGCCTTTGCGCCCATTGCCCAGAAGGATGACGTCGAAGACAGCAACGCCGTCGCCATAAGCAAATAACACCACAGGCGCGCCATGCTGGAAAGCGACACGACAATATTTGCTAACTTCACGCTTCACTCCTGAAAAAAATGGACGAACCCAAGGCGAGATCGGGTCGGCTGATGGAAGTTAACAAATCGATGGAGCGATCACCAACACAACAAACCGCGAACATCAGGAAAACAGTTTTGCCTGACGACATACCTCGGGATATTACGTAACAACCATCTGTTCAGCCACGGGTAAACGGGCCGGTTGACAGAATGGCCTCCAGTCCGATATGTGCATCGGTACGGAGAGGTGGCAGAGCGGTTGAATGCACCGGTCTTGAAAACCGGCAAGGGTGCG
>CAJWDO010000050.1 GCA_913031555.1 uncultured Alphaproteobacteria bacterium
TCTCGTTCAAAAACACATCGAGCGTCTGCCCCGACACCACCTCGATGATGCGGCCGACCAGATCAGTCTGGCGGTGCGCCGGGTCCTTGGCACCGTCGAGATCGACAAGATGCAGCCAGTCGGCGCCCACGTTCGCATATGATCTGGCGACAGCCACCGGATCAGTGCCGTAGGTTGTCTTCTGCGCGAAATCGCCTTTGTGGAGGCGCACAACCTCACCAGCAATCAGGTCAATGGCCGGATAGATGATCATGACGGGTCAGGCCTCCCTGCCAGATGGCAGATTGATGAAATTCTGCAGGATCGCGGCTCCAACTGGGCCGGACCGTTCCGGATGGAACTGTGCGCCCATGAAATTGCCACGCGCGACAAGGGCGGTGAAGGCGCCGCCATAGTCACATGCCGCCACCGTGTCCTGCGAGACCGGCGCGGCGAAGCTGTGAACAAAATAGACATGCGCCCCGGGCGCGATGCCGGCAAGCAGCGGGTTCGCCTGGGCCCCCGCCTGCGGGATCAGGCGATTCCAGCCCATATGCGGCACAGTCAGGCCGGAAGACGGGTCAAACGCCGCGCAGGTGCCGCCAATCAGGCCAAGCAGCGTTGTGTTGTCCTCTTCCGAGCGCTCGAACAAAAGCTGCATGCCAAGACAAATTCCCAGCACAGGCTGCGTAAGGCCACGGACGCATTCGATAAGCCCGGCAGCCTCCAACTGTGCCATTGCCACCGGCGCAGCGCCGACACCCGGCAGGATCACCCGCTCGGCGGCGGCAATGATTTCGGCATCGGCGGTCAGTCGCGCCTCGACACCAAGCCGTTCGAGGGCAAACCGCACCGAGGCGATATTTGCACCGCCACTGTCGATGATTGCGATCATGACATTACCTCACAACACGCCCTTGGTGCTTGGCAGTTCGGCACCATCCTGACGGATCGCCTGCCGCAGCGCCCGCGCAAACCCCTTGAAACAGGCCTCGACCATGTGGTGCGCATTCTCGCCTTCAACGGCGATGTGGAGATTTGCCTGCAGATTCTCAGCGAGTGAGCGGAACACATGCTCAATCATGTCGGTCGGCAGATCGCCGACATGATCAGCCGGAAATTCACCCTTGAAGTCGAGGTAATATCGCCCGCTCAGGTCCAGCGCGACGGTAACCAGCGATTCATCCATTGGCAGACAGAAACCATACCGCCCGACGCCTCGTTTGTCGCCAAGCGCCGATCGAATGGCGACCCCGAGGGCGATGGCGCAATCCTCAATTGTATGGTGCGGATCGATGTGAAGATCACCATCACATTCCAGCTGCAGCGAAAAGCCGGCATGTTTGGCAATCTGGTCGAGCATGTGGTCATAGAAACCGACACCGGTGCTGATCCGCACCGGCGCCTTGCGGTCAAGATTGACTTCGACCGAAATCGCCGTCTCGCTGGTCCGGCGAACATGCCGCGCGATGCGTTCCTCACCGGGGGCGGAAACCGCCTCGCCACGCAGAATGGCCAGCATCATGTCCATCTCGTCCTCGGTGCCGATTGACACCCGAACAGCATTGGCAAGGCCGGGCTGATGCGACTGGTTGCGGAGAATGACTCCCGCCTCGCCCGCGCGGGCGCACAGCGCGTCGGCATCATCGACAATCATCAGCAGATAGTTGGCATCGGTTGGCAGCACCTCGCGAACAGGCGCTGTGTCACGCGCCGCGGCGGCGAATTCGTCACGGCGGGTAATGATATCCTGCCGTTTTTCAGCCAGTTTCACCTGGTTGGCTGGCGCCATGATGGCCATCACCGCCTGAACGACGGGCTGCGGGATCGGATAGGGTGCCAACACTTTGGACAGCAGCTCGCTGACATCGGCCCGCGCCACGGCCACCCCGCACCTGACCCCGGCCGCCGCATGCGATTTCGACAGGGTACGCAGAACAACAAGGTTGGCATGGCTCTCCAGCGCCGCCGCAATACTGTCGACACCGGCATATTCGATATAGGTCTCGTCGACGACGACAAGGGCGCGCCCAGCAAGTTCGGCGCACAGGTTAAGGATCGCGTCACGATCCATCAGATTCGCCGTCGGATTGTTCGGGGAACAGACGAATACCAGCTTGGTATTGTCATCGCATTGCGCCAGCACCGAAGCCGTATCAAGAGCAAATCTATCGGCAAGCGGAGCCTCGCGCACCTCCACGCCTTGCAAGATCGCTGATTGTCGATACATGGCAAAGGTCGGCGGACAGATGATGATGTTATCAACAGGCGGCACACAGAAGGCCCGCATCAGGCAATCGATCGCTTCGTCCGCCCCGCGCATGACCGTGACATTGCGCGACGACAGGTCAAGCCAGTCACAGATGACCCGCATAAGTTCGGGCGGTTGCTGCATCGGATAGCGCGCCAGATCCGACGCCCCGACATAAGGCTCATACGGGGATTCATTGGCATCAAGGAACACCGTGGCGCCGCCGCCGGCGACAAGCGAGCGTGCTGACACATAGCCCTTCATGGCGCGGATTTCCGGACGCGCACGCGCGGCCATACCGGCCTGCGCCCTGGATGGTGTCTGTGAAGTCATCGCGGCCTCTCAATCAAGCATCTTTTCAATCGGAACAACGAGGATCGACGAGGCACCGCGGTCCTTCAGCGCCTCCATCGTCGACCAGAACACTTCCTCGTCACAAACAGCATGGACCGCCACCATGTCATCATTACCCTGCAACGGCATAACTGTCGGCGATTGTGACCCCGGCAGCACGGCCTTGATCTCATCCAGCACGGACACCGGACTGTTCAGCATGATATAGCGGCTCCGCTCAGCCCGGAGAACGGCATTGATCCGCACCAGAATAGTTTCACACAAAGATCTAAGATCATCCTGCATATCATTGTTTTGAATAATAACAGCCTGGCTTTGCAGGATGATATCCTGTTCCGCCAGACCGTTTGAGATCAGCGTATTTCCGGTCGATACAAGATCACAGATAGCGTCGGCAAGGTGTGTTCGCGGCGCCACCTCGACAGCCCCCTCCATCGTCACAATGTTCGCCTCAACGCCCCGCTCGGCAAGAAAGGCGGCCAGCAGACCGCGATAGGAGGTGGCGATTGTGCGCCCGGCAAGGCTGTCCAGCCCGTCATATGGCATGTCGTTCGGCACCGCGATGGACAGGCGGCAACGGCCAAACCCAAGTTCGATGACCTGTGACAATCCCCCATAAGTCTCGGCCTCCAGAAGTTGGGTTTCAAGAAGCGTGTTCTGCCCGATGATGCCAAGCTGACATACCTGGTTTGTCAGAAAGGCCGGAATGTCGTCGTCGCGGACAAGAAAGATATCAAGTGGAAAATTGCGCGCCCGGCAGAGAAGCTGATCCTTGCTCTTCTGCAGCGAGATGCCGGCTTTCTCCAACAATGCGAAGCTTTTTTCCGACAGACGACCCGATTTCTGGATGGCGATCTTCAACCGGCCGTCGTTGCGATGTGATTTTGCTGTCATCAGTCAAATCCTGGATGGCGGGCTTCAGCCCTCGATTTTCCCCAACCGCCGCATGATCGTGCGGTAGCCGTCATTCCCGTTGTTCAGAAACCGCGCAACGCGAACGATGGTAGCGGTGCTGACATTCGTTTCCGCGGCAATCCGTCGGTAGGGAATGTTCTGCACCAGCATCTGCGCGACACGCCAGCGATCGACCAGACCTTCAAGTTCGGCTGGTGTGCAAAGGTCATGAAAAAAACTCCGGACCTCCTGCAGCTTGTCAAGCTGTAGGATGGCTTCATAGAGATCCTCTTCATGCGCCTTGTCTATTCGCGCGCGCTTCATGGCTGGCCTTGCTGGGTGGTTGTGATAGCGGTTTAATACGCTAAAACACCAATGTCAACAATGATTGATCAAAAAACATCTTCTGAACCGAGTGTTTTGGTGATTGGTTCTTCTTGCGAATGATGCCCTTGTCAGGACAGTTCCCGCACCCGGATGAAGGACAGCAAACGACCCGACTCCGGTTGAATATCCCGGATATACCGAACATCAAACCCGATATCGGCAACGCAGCTTGTCGGAAAGTAGGACATGTTGACCCCGGATGGCGGTGATTCGACAAGGTTGTGGAGAAGCACGACAAGACCCGGATTGTGCCCGATCACCATCACACGCTCACAATCACCGGCATGCGCCTCGATCGCAGCCAACACCGTTGTGCCACCGGCCTCATAGATGCTGTCGAGAAAAAGCACCGGAATGTCAGGCCAGTCGGCAGATGCACGTTCAAAGGTCTGACGCGTACGCGTCGCCGTCGACACGATAACAAGATCGGGCAGCAACCCCTTTTCCTTGATGAAGTGCCCGATGCGAGCCGCGTTCCTGCGTCCCCGTGATGCCAGAACACGTTCGGGGTCTGCCGTCTGCAAATCCGGGTCCTCGGCCTTTGCATGCCGAAATAATGTGATACGCGCCATCAGCGAACTCTCCGCCGACAGGTTTGCATGTAGGTCGATGTCTGCCAAGCCACAAGTCGCCGGAACATCGATAAAACTGGGTGATGACAGTCCCTGCCCGACACTCTAGATTGGGGCGAAACAGGAATGGTAACCATGCATCACAACACCGGCACCCAGGAACTTCTGAACGCCATTGGCAACACACCGCTTATACGTCTTTGCGCTGTGTCTGAGGCAACCGGGTGCGATATCTATGGCAAGGCCGAATTCATGAACCCCGGCGGGTCTGTCAAGGACCGTGCCGCGCTGGCCATTATCGAAGAGGCCGAGGAAAGCGGCGCCCTGCGGCCCGGCGGCATGATTGTCGAAGGCACAGCCGGCAATACCGGCATCGGGCTGACCATGGTCGGCAATGCCAAGGGCTACACCTCGGTCATCGTGATGCCAGAAACCCAAAGCAAGGAAAAAAAGGACGTCCTGCGCGTCTTCGGGGCCGATCTGCGGCTCGTCCCCGCCAAGCCATACAAGGATCCCGGCAACTATGTCCGCTATTCGGAGAGGCTGGCGATGGAGCTTGCCGAGACGCACCCGGGCGGTGTGATCTGGGCCAACCAGTTCGACAATACAGCCAATCTGCGGGGGCATTACCGAACAACCGGACCGGAAATCTGGCAGCAGACTGACGGGCATATCGACGGTTTTACCTGCGCCGTCGGATCCGGCGGCACGATTGCCGGCGTTGGCCGCTATCTGAAGGAACAGAACCCGGATGTTCGCATTGCCCTGTCAGACCCTGATGGATCGGCGCTTTATGGCCACTACATGCATGGTGAATTGAAGGCCGAGGGCAACTCGATTTCCGAAGGCATTGGGCAGGGGCGGATCACCGCGAATCTTGCCGAGGCACCGATCGACACCGCCTATCGTCTGTCGGATATCGAGGCTCTGCCCTATATCTACGATCTGATGCGCGCCGAGGGCCTTTATCTTGGCGGATCAACGGCAATCAATGTCGCCGGTGCCGTCGCCATGGCACGCGAACTTGGTCCCGGCCATACGATTGTGACAATCCTTTGTGACAGCGGTCAGCGCTACCAGTCAAAAGTCTGGAACCCCGAATTCCTGAAATCGAAGTCGCTTCCCGTCCCCGCCTGGCTCGAGGACAATTGATGAGTTCGACACTGGTTTCCGCAACATGGCTGAAGGACCATCTCGATGAGGTGGTTGTGCTTGATGCAAGCAGTCATCTTCCAACTGCCGGCCGGAACCCGCATGAGGAATTCGCCACGGCGCATATTCCCGGCGCCCGGCGTTTTGACATCGACAGGATTTCAGATCCTGACAGCAAGCTTCCGCATACCGTGCCCTCACCCGCCGATTTTGCCGGCCATATGCGCGCGCTTGGCCTCACGACTGAAGATCATATCGTGATGTATGATGACTCCGCCGTTAAAAGTGCGGCGCGCGGCTGGTGGATGATGCGGTTGTTCGGGCATGAGAAGGTATCGATTCTCGATGGTGGCCTGGATGCCTGGAAGACTGTCGGCGGTGATCTCGAGGCTGGCCCGGCGCGTGACCGACCGGTTGGTGATTTTGTGGCACACCCCGCCACCGGCGCTGCCGTTGTCGATATGGCAACATTGCAAGCCGGACTTTCATCAGGAACCGGGGAGCAGATTCTCGACGCACGCGCCGCTGCGCGCTTTGCCGGCGACGCGCCAGAGCCGCGAAAAGGGCTTCGCGCGGGGCATATTCCGGGGTCGCGCAACCTGCCCTTCGACCAGCTTCTGAACGAGGATGGCACCTACCGGGATGCCGAGGCCATGCAGAAACTGTTCACCGGCGCGGGGCTCACACTGGACGCGCCGATTGTGACCAGCTGTGGGTCAGGTGTGACGGCCTGTGTGCTGGCTGTTGGCCTGCATATGCTTGGACATGAGGCTGTCAGTGTCTATGACGGGTCGTGGACCGAGTGGGGCGCCAGTGACGCGCCGATCATGACCGGCCCAGCCGACTGACGCAAACTCCCGACTGACAAGACCTGCCGTACTAATCGGTTTCGGAATCGTCAGTGATCCAGGATCTGGCTGAGGAAAAGCTTGGTACGCTCGCTTTCGGGATTGCTGAAGAACGCCTCAGGCTCCTTCTCCTCGACGACCTGCCCCTCATCCATGAAAATTACCCGGTTCGCGACCTTGCGGGCAAAGCCCATTTCATGCGTCACGCAGATCATCGACATGCCGTCCTCGGCCAAGCCGACCATGGTGTCGAGAACCTCTTTGATCATCTCAGGGTCAAGCGCCGAGGTCGGCTCGTCAAACAGCATCAGTTTCGGCTCCATGCAGAGCGCCCGCGCAATCGCCACACGCTGCTGCTGACCACCTGACAACTGGCCCGGATATTTGTGTGCCTGCTCGGGGATTTTCACCCTTTCGAGATAGTGCATGGCGATTTCCTCAGCCTTGGCCTTGGGCATGCGTCGTACCCAGATCGGCGCCAGCGTGCAGTTCTCGAGAATGGACAGGTGTGGGAACAGGTTGAAATGCTGGAACACCATGCCGACTTCACGCCGGATTTCATCAATGTTCTTCAGATCGTTATTCAGCGTGATGCCCTGAACGGTGATGTCACCGGCCTGATGCTCCTCAAGCCTGTTCAGGCAACGGATCAGCGTGGATTTACCCGATCCGGACGGACCGCAGATGACGATCCTCTCTCCCCTGTAGACGGTAAGATTGATGTCTCTGAGAACATGGAAGCTGCCGAACCATTTGTTGACGCCCTGCATGCTGATCATAACGTCGTCAGCAGATGGCTGTGCATTCATGTTGCTGTTCTGTGCCATTTAATCCTCTCCCTCCCGAGATCAACTTCAGTGTCTTCGGGATTTGCCGAGCTTATTTTCCATGTAGATCGAGTAACGGGACATCCCGAAACAGAACACGAAGAAAATAATACCAACATACAGATACATCGTTATTGCCTGAACAGGCGTCGACCATGCGGCATCCGCTATGGCAGACTGACCCGCGCCAAGAAGGTCGAAAATTCCGACAATCGATACCAGGGTCGTGTCCTTGAAAAGCCCGATGAACGTATTCACGATTCCCGGGATCACGTGGGTCAGCGCCTGTGGCAGAACAATCAGGCGCATTTTCTGCCAATAGGACAGACCGACCGCATCAGCACCTTCATACTGGCCCTTGTCGATTGCCTGCAGGCCGCCGCGAACAACTTCGGCCATGTAGGCCGCCGAGAACAGCATCACACCGATCAGGGCACGCAGCAGATTATCGAAATTCACACCAGCCGGTAGGAACAGCGGCAACATCACAGAGGCCATGAACAGCACGGTGATCAGCGGCACACCGCGCCAGAATTCAATGAAGATCGTACAAAGCACGCGTATCACCGGCATATCGGAACGACGGCCAAGCGCCAGCACAATGCCAAGCGGTAGCGAGACAACAATCCCCGTTATCGCCACCACGAGGGTGATCAGCAATCCACCCCAATCACCGGTATCGACAGGTTCAAGGCTGAAATCGATCGCGGCGATGCCGGTAACGGTGGCGAAGGCGACAACCAGCCATCCAACACCGCCAAGGCTGCCGGCAAAATCACCCATCACCGTACCTAGATGCCCGGCGCTGGCAAGCCGACCTGCACTTATCAAGGCAAGCCCTAGGACAAACCAGATGGCTACGTTGGTCGTGGAAACCTCAATATTTCCTCCGGTCATCAGGATAAAGGTGGCCAGAGGATAAACGGTCAGCATCAACACACCGGCATGCCGACGAAACGGCAACCGTTCGATCAATACCCATGCAAGGCCGATAGCGCCAAGAACAAGCGCCAGATAGACACGCCATAATTCCTCCATCGGGAACGGGCCGAACAGCGCATATTTCTGCTTTGCCACCACAAAAGGCCAACAGGCGGCATGCCAACCATCCGGCAACGCCCCACCCTGTTGCACCGTCCAGCAGGCCTCGCGCTTGAGGCCGTCAGGGTCCGAGAACACCGCGGAGAAAATGGCAAAATCCAGCAGACCGTAAATCTGTGTGCCAAAGACATATACGAGCAGCACCGAGAACATGATCATGAACAGCGAGCGAATGGCTGCCGTTGGCGAATGAAAATCAGCCATGCTTTCAAATATATTGTGCCAGAGCCAACCGGTGATGCCTGCCTCGGTGGCGGGTGGCGGCAGCAGAGGCGCCTCTTCGGTACGCACGAATTGGGGTGCCGCGGCTTTAGATGTCCTTGCCATGATCCTTACCTCGCCCCGGCTTATCGCTCGATCAGTTTAACGCGGGCGTTAAACCAGTTCATGAAGGACGCCGTTGCGACTGAGAATGTCAGATAGACCATCATCATCATGAAGATCATCTCGATTTCCTTGCCAACCTGATTGAGCGCCGTGCCAGCAAATACCGACACAAGTTCAGGATAGGCGATGGCAACGGCAAGCGAGGAATTCTTCGTCAGATTGAGATATTGCGAGGTCAGCGGCGGAATGATCACGCGCAGCGCCTGTGGAATGATAATCAGGCGAAGCGTCAGCCCCGGTTTCAGACCAATTGAATATGAGGCTTCTGTCTGTCCCTTGTTGATCGCCAGAATACCCGCCCGGACAATCTCGGCGATGAAGGCCGCAGTATAAAGGGTCAGCGCCAGCCAGAC
>CAJWDO010000051.1 GCA_913031555.1 uncultured Alphaproteobacteria bacterium
GAAGATCCTGCACATCAATGACCATCATTCGCATCTGAAACCGGATGGCCGCATGAGCCTGAAGCTGGACGGGCAATCCACCCGTGTGCGCTCCGGCGGCATGCCGTCCGTCACTGCCAAGATCAAGCAGTTGGAGAATGCTGCCGGCAACAACGTCCTGAAACTTCATGCCGGTGACGCGATTTCCGGATCACTGTTCTTCACCCTCTTCAAGGGCGAGGCGGATGCGGCGCTGATGAACGAGATATGTTTCGATGCCTTTGCGCTTGGTAATCATGAGTTCAATGAAGGCGATGCGGGCCTGGCGAAGTTCCTTGATTTTCTGAAATCGGGTGACTGCCACACCCCGGTTCTGGCCGCCAACATCAAACCCGAGGTCGGCGTCTCGGCGCTGACGCCGAACAGTGCCACCGACTATATACAGCCCTACACGGTCATGCAGGTCGATGGCATGAAGATCGGTATCGTCGGGATCGATATTGTCCGCAAGACCAAGCTGTCTTCAAGCCCGGATGAAACAACGATGTTTCTTGATGAGGCCGAGACCGCCCAGAAGATGGTTGATGAGCTGACGAAGTCGGGGGTCGATCATATCATCCTGCTGACGCATTACGGCTATGGGAACGAGCTTGAGCTTGCCGCCAAGATCGACGGTGTGGACGTGATTATCGGCGGCGATTCGCACACCCTTCTCGGCGATTTCGACGATGTTGGCCTGAATGCCGCCGGCCCGTACCCGACCGTCGTCAAGGACGTTGGCGGAAAGTCTGTCTGTGTCGCCTCGGCCTGGCAGTACAGCCAGATTGTCGGCGAACTGGATCTGTCCTTCAATGATGCCGGCGAGATCATGTCCTGCAAAGGCGTGCCGCACATGATGCTGGCGGACAGTTTCAAGCGCAAGAATGCCGATGGAGACCGGGTCGAGGTTGAAGGCGCGGCACGCGATGCCATTTACGCCGCCATCAAGGCTGATCCGAAGCTGTCGATCGTCACCGAGGATGAAGACGCTGCGGCACTTCTCGAGACCTTCAACGTCAAGGTCGAGGAGATGCGCATGGTCAAGGTTGGCACGGTTGCCGAAAATCTGTGTCTGTCCCGTATTCCGGGCGACGGCCGCTCGAAGATTTGCTCGCCCGAGGAGACGGCCCGCTACGGGTCCGACATCTCGATGCTTGTCGCCCATGCCTTTCGCGAGATGGCCAAGGCAAGCGATATCGCCATCCAGAATGGTGGCGGTGTGCGGACCGACATTGCAAAGGGCGATCTGACCATGGGTGATGCGTACAAGCTGTTACCCTTTGCCAACACACTTGCTGAAATGGATATGACAGGCGCCGAGATCAAAGCCGTTCTCGAAGAGGCCCTCGACTACGCGCTGCAACCTGATGGCTCCACCGGCGCTTATCCCTATGCTGCCGGACTTCGCTGGCATATCGATGCCACCAAGGTGATGGGCCAGCGCTTTAGCAAGATGGAGTTCAAGGGCCGGAATGACACCGGCTGGGTGTCATTGGACATGACCAGGACCTATCGACTGGTAACGAACGACTACATTGCTGCAGGCCGTGACGGGTACAAGACCTTCAAGACGGTGAAGAATGACGGTCGCTATACCGACACCTATCTCGATTACGCGCAGTCATTTGTTGATTATGTGCAGGAACGCGGCACTGTCGGCAAACTGCCGACCTCCGAATATTCGACGCAGATGATGGTTAAATAGACCCAAAAGAACCGGGAAACGCAAAAAACAAAAAGGGGCGCCATGCTGCGCCCCTTTTTTCAATCCGATACCCGGACGTTTGATCCAACTTTCATTTTGTCGCCGGTGACCTGTGGCGACATGGCAAAAGCATCAATCCACCTTTGCGGTGAGTCCGGCCGCCGCGATGGCGGCGATGGCGGCCGCCTCGTCATTGTCCGAGGTGTCGCCTGAAATGCCAACCGCGCCGAGAAGCGCTCCGTCTGCATCCTGGATCAGCACGCCGCCCGGCACCGGCACCATGTCGCCGCCAAACACGCCATTCACCGCCTGGATGAAATAGGCCTGCTGTTCGGCCCGATTCATCAGGGCGCGTGTTCCCATACCAAGTCCGATGGCGGCATTCGCCTTGCCATGGGCGATCTTCGCCCGAAGCTGGCTGCAACCGTCCTCTGAGGCCGCGGCGACAAGCGCCCCACGGCCATCAAGGATAACAACGCTGAGGGGTTTCAGTTCCATCTCGCGACCCTTGGCGAGGCAAGCCTCGGTGATTGTCTGCGCCTGCTTGAGTGTGATGGTCATTTTATATCTCCTATATCGCGCCAGCGGTAGCAGAGCCGGCACGCCGCAACAATACCAAATCGGCCATCAGTTCAGACGCACCGGAAGGTTGATCGGGCCGCGAAAGCCGAAACCGCGGAACGCAACCCGCTGGTTGGGGTCGAGGCTCATATCGGGGAACCTGTCAAAAAGCCGTGGCAGGATGATGTCTGCCACCATCTTGCGGGCGACATGCGTGCCAAGACAGAAATGCGGGCCGTTGCCAAAGGCCTGATGCGGCGCTCTGGCCCGGCGAACATCGAAAAGGTGGCCATTCTCGATGACCTCTTCGTCATGATTGGCCGAAGCCTGAATCGTCATCAAGACATCGCCGGCGCGGATATCATGGTCACCAATCTGCGTGTCCTCAACGGCGCGCCTTGATGACAACTGAATTGGCGCAACCCAGCGGATGGATTCCTCGAACACATTGAGCCAGGGCGTGGTGCCATCAAGAACGACCTGTTTCTGATCAGGGTTGCTCAGAAGCCCGAAAATGGCCGTCAGCATGGCATCGCGCGGCTCGTTGATGCCGCCGCCGATGACGATCTTGATATTCGACCGGATGGCCTCGATCTCGAGCGGTGCCTCCTGGCCAAGCATCACCGCAATGGCATGCGGTTTGCCAGCCTGTTCAGGCGCGGTCATCGTCACGTCAATCGCCGCGTTGATCTCGTCATTGGCGCTGTCGGTGGCGTCGAACAGCGCTTGCTGCTGGCCGAAATTGCCGGCCCCGTCGATCAGCGTCTGCGACCAGCGGCACAAATCGGCATCGGCAACATGATCAAGGCCGATCAGATGTGACAGGCATCGTGCCGACAGTGGCGCGGCCAGCGCTGAGAACAGATCGACTGTCTCGCCGCGGGGCAACCGGCCGATATAGTCATCCGCCACCTCTTCATAGATCGGCATCCACACTTCCCGCAGATTTCGCGGGGAGAAGCTCGACGCCATGGCGGTACGGTCACGCTGATGCGCGGCGCCATCCTTGCGCATCAAGGTGTGTGCCTGAAAGGCACGTCGCATCGGGGTGTTTGGATCGTCGGAGGAGAACAGCTCCCAATTGTCCTTGACGAATTTTGTATCGGCCGCCTTGGTCAGCATAGTGCGCCCAACTGCGCTGACGGTCACCACCGGGTGTTCGGCGCGGGCCTTGCGATAGAAGCTGTAGGGATTGGTGGTCAGATCACCAATCGAAATCTGATCATCAACAGGTGGGAGCGGCATGAAAACTGAACCTCGTTTCCGGCACAATTGAACCCGTTCAGGGTTGATGATTCGGCACCAAACCGCCAGATCTATCCGCCGGCTGGCGGCGTCAGTTGCCTGACTTGTAGATGCCGATGATTTCGGACAACAGGTCGAGCGCCTCTTCACGGGGTCGCTGGAAGGTATTGCGCCCAATGATCGACCCGTTTGCCCCGCCATCGCGAAGCCCGCGGATTTCCGCCATCAGACCATCACGGTCCTTCGCGGCGCCACCGGAAAAGACAACGATGCGGCGGCCGGCAAAGGATGCCTGCATGATATGGCGGGTGCGTTCTGCCAGCGTCTCGCGTGGCACACCGACAGATTCATAGATCGACTTTGCGGCCCCCTGCTCAAGATGGTCGGTCGGCGGCTTGACCTTGATGACATGGGCGCCAAGAAGCGCCGCCATATGCGCCGCATAGGCGGCAACGTCGAGCGCCGTCTCACCTGGCTTGCTGAGCCCGCCGCCGCGCGGGTAGGACCACAGCACCACGGCAAGGCCCAGCGCCTTGGCTTCGGCGGCCATGTCCTGGAACTGCCCCATCATATCAAAGGCGGCGTCGGAGCCGGGATAGATGGTGAAGCCGACAGCGCTGCAGCCAAGGCGAAGCGCCTCGGCGACCGAGCCGGTGATGGCCTGGCTTGGCGCGTCACCGCCACGCGCCAGTGAGTTCGAGGAATTGACCTTCATGATGGTCGGGATCTGTCCGGCAAATTTGTCGGCGCCGGCCTCGATCATGCCAAGTGGCGCGGCATAGGCCGACAGCCCGGCATCGAGGGCAAGCTGGAAATGGTAATGCGGGTCATAGGCGTCGGGATTGACGGCAAAACTTCGTGCCGGGCCATGTTCAAACCCCTGATCGACCGGCAGGATGACAAGCTTGCCGGTGCCGCCAAGCTTTCCCTGCATCAGAATACGCGCCAGATTGGCCTTCACGCCGGGACTGTCGGAACCGTAATTGTCGAGGATGGTTTTTACCTTGCGGGTGATCTTCATCGGGGTTACCTCGCCTTTTTTGTGGTGCCGGATTACTGATGAATGACCCTGTCATAGGCATCAAGAACTGATTCATGCATTGCCTCGGACAGCGTCGGATGTGGAAAAATGGTTTCCATCAGTTCCTTCTCGGTGGTTTCAAGTTTCATGGCAATGGCGAATCCCTGGATCATCTCGGTGACTTCCGGACCAACCAAATGCGCGCCAATCAAAGCGCCGGACTCAGCGTCGAATATCGTCTTGACCATGCCGTCCGGCTCACCAATGGCGATGGCCTTTCCGTTGGCCATGAAGTTGAACTTCCCAACCTTGATCTCAAGACCGTCCGCGCGTGCGGCTGCTTCGGTCAGACCGATGGAGGCAATTTGTGGTCGGCTATAGGTGCACCCCGGCACAGCGTTTTTCGCGATCGGATGCGCGCCGTCCTGTCCCATGATTTTTTCCACGCATAGTACTGCTTCGTGGCTTGCCTTGTGGGCCAGCCAAGGCGCGCCGGTAACATCGCCTATGGCATAGATGCCAGCGGCCTGTGTCTCCATCGCCTGATTTGTCACGATATGGCCCCGATCAGTGGTTACCCCGGCTGCTTCGAGGTTCAGTCCTTCAATATTGCCGGTGATGCCGGTGGCAAGCAGGGCTATTTCACTTTCAACCGTGCCTTGCTTGCCATTCTCCTCGAAACTCACTGTAACGCCGTCAGGTCGCTTTCTGATTTCCGAGACGGCCGCGCCGGACAGAATGGTCATGCCACGCTTCTCGAACTGCTTGCGCACGCTTGCCGCAATGTCGGCATCCTCGACTGGCAGGATTTGATTCTGCATTTCGATCAACGTGACGCTGGCACCCATATCATTGTAGAAGCTTGCAAACTCGGCACCGATCGCCCCGGAACCGACAATGGTCACCGAGGTCACGGGGCGATCGAATTGAAGCGCCTCGCGATAGGTCAGCACCTGATCACCATCCGGTTTGATGTGTGGTGGAAAGGCGGCCCGCGCGCCGGTTGCAATAATCACATGCGTCGCCAGCAGCGTGGTGTTCTTGTCGACGGCCACCTCGCGATGCGCGCCTTGCTTTCTGCCGAGCGTGGCGGTGCCGGTGATCACCTTTACGCCATTTTTGCGCATCAGGTGATCAATGCCACCTGACAGACGCGATGCGACATGCCTTGATCGTTCCATTACTTTGGCCATATCGACCCCGATGCTGCCCTCGAGCGACAATCCATACTCGGACAAATTCTCAACGGTATGCCGCACCTCAGCCGTTTTCAGCAATGCCTTTGTCGGGATGCAGCCCCAATTCAGGCAGACTCCGCCCATGTTCTCGCGCTCGACAACCACGACGCTGGCTCCCAGTTGGCTGGCACGGATGGCCGCCACATAGCCGCCGGGGCCGCCCCCAATCACAACGAAATCGAACGCTTCAGCGTCTTTTCTGGAATCCATCTTCTCTATCCTTGCAAGCAAAGCCAATCAACTCTGGAGAATACCTGTAAATTGGTTACACAAATATTCAATCGTTGCAATTGTAAAAGTCTGATCCAAGAATAGGCTCCTTTGCGTCACCCCTCCTTCATTGTGCGCCACGATGGTGAGGGCAACACTCCTCTTGAGTGACAAAATGATAAAAACACATTTAAATTAGTAGTTTAGAAAAAGTTTCTCTGGACCACACATAACTTTGTTTGGCAGATGTGACTTCCAATTCTGAGGCAAGGTGCTGATATCGTTGTCAGGATCAGGGAAATGCAAGGTATGAAAAATATTTCCATAATAAAGATTGTCTACAAAGTGCAATAAAGGTTGGCTATAACGATCACAGCAATATTGACAATAGCCCCAAGCGGTATGTGCTTGCCACGAGGCGGGTGACAAGCCGGCGGGATCAAAATGTGCCGTGGGCGTCGCGGCGTAGAACAAGAGGTAAGCGGACAATGGAAAACGGGATCAGGGGGTGTGTTTTCGATCTTGACGGTACGTTGGCGGACACAGCGCCCGACATTGCGGTGGCATTGAATTCTGCACTTCGTGAAGTTGGTCAACCGCCATTGCCAGTTCAGGAAGTCGTGACGCTAATCGGTGGCGGCATCCCCACTCTTGTTGACCGCGCTGTCGCCAAGCTAGGGGCGCCTACGTCCATTGCCGGGCTGTTGGTGGACAGGATGCTGTACCACTATAATCACAGCTTCTGTGTTGAGACTCGTGCAATGACCGGTGTCGTAACCTGCCTCGAAGCCCTAAAGCAGCGTGGCATGCCAATGGCCGTTTGCACAAACAAGGATCAGGCCATTGCCCACAAGATCGTCGAGGCATTGGGATTGGATTCCTACTTTATCAAAACCATTGGTCGGCAGCCGAATGTTCCAAAGAAGCCGGATCCGGCCATGCTTATGATAGCGGCCGAGTGTCTTGAATGTAGCGTTGAAACAGTGGTGATGATTGGAGATTCCGACGTCGATGCGCAGACTGCCAGGGCAGCTAGCAGCACCGCGGTGATCCTGAGGAACGGCTATTTCTCTGGCGACCATGGCGAAATTGGCGCGGATTACCTTATCGACGACATGACAGGTCTACTGCCATTGCTGGATGATTTGTCTGACGCCTAGGTTAGCGAACTCTCAGCGCCGGATCGCACGCAGCGCCGGATAGAGGGCTTTGTAATCCTCGATCAGATCGCTATAGATGGCATGGGTCTTGGCATCCGGCTCGATCTGGCGTTCAACCTCCACCATCGCGTCGGCGGCCTCTTCGAAATTCGCAAGGGCGCCACCACTGATCGCTGCCAGCATCGCGCTGCCAAGAGCCGGGGCGTCGGCGACCTTGGTCTTGATGATGGGTACATTGCTGATATCGGCATGAATTTGCATCCAGAGCTCGGAATTCGTAGCGCCGCCGCAAATTATCATCTCGCTTGGCACAAAGCCGCTGTTTCGGAAATTGTCTAGGATGAGTTCTGTGCCGTAGCCGATGCTTTCCATCAGCGCCCGGAAAATATGCGCACGCGTATGGCCAAGCGACAGCCCGTTGAGACATCCCCGCGAAGCGGCGTCTGTGAAGGGAGTGCGATTGCCCTGGAAATGGTCGAGGGCGACCATTCCTCCGGCACCGGGCGTGATGGCCGCCGCCTCGCGGTTGAGCACCGCCATGTCCGGCTCACCGATCAATCGATGGAACCAGGCAATGATCGAACCGGTTGATGTCTGTCCACCCTCGATCACATTCCGCCCTCGGGTTAGCGCGTTGTTGTATGTTCCCCATATACCGTCGCCATGAATCGAGCTGTCGGTGTTACCAAGATGCAGGTGCGACGAGCCGGTGATGAAGGCCATCTGGCCGGTCCTGACAGCGCCAAGGCCAAGCATGGCGATGAAAGCGTCGGCGCCTCCCTGGGCAACCATCGTACCCGGGTTCAGTCCAAGATGTGTCGCTGCCTTTGATGTCAGACCACCAATCGATTCTCCAAGATCAAGAACGTCTGCAGGCCATTTTTCGACAAGCTCTGGAATTCCAAGGGTCGTAAGGAGTCCATGTGGAAAGCCCCCTTCGTCAGCGCAATAGTGCCAGCGGATCGAGACGTTGTTGATGCTGGCGACAAGACGGTCAGTCAACTGATAATTCAGGTAATCCTGATATTCGCAAATGACCGCGGCACGGTCCCAGATATCGGGCTGATGGCGTTTGATCCATAGGCTCTTTGGCAGCATCCATTCCGCGGAGACCGGCCCCTTGCCACCATTATTGACCTGAAGCGCGGGATCACCGGTGGCAAGTACCGCCTCGGCCTCGGCCCGAACATCCATCCAGATGATGGCGTCCCGCAATGGCTGCATCCCAGCGTCCAGGGCAACCACCGAGCAGCAAGTTGTATCAGCTGCCAGCCCCACGATGTCATTCTTGTTGATTCCACTTTCGGCGAGCGCGCGCCGCATGGCAATGCCAAGTGCGTTCCACTAATCCCGAGGGTCCTGTTCGGCTCAGCCAGGCTGGGGAAAGTTGGTCGTGTATGGCTCCGCAGCGAATATGACGGGGGTACCGTCAAGCGTGAAAATACCGACACGAATTCCCTCGGTGCCACCATCAATGCCCACTACGTATTGCTGCGCTGTCATGTCTGCGCTCCCCTCCGTGATCTGTCTTCTGGCAATAGACCCTGCGGTCTCAGGGCATTAATCCTCCGCCATTCACTTCGATAATTTGACCGGTTAGATAGCTGCTCGATCCGGCATGGGCGAGGAAGAGGTAGGCAGGCGTGCAATCGTCGGCCTCGCCAAGGCGACCAAGAGGGATCGATTGGGCTGTCGCAGCAAGCTTCTCGGGTGTCGAGTAGCGCTGGTGAAAGTCGGTCATGATCGTGCCTGGCGAGACGGCGTTGACCCGGATACAGTCCGGCGCCAGCTCGCGGGCGATGGATCTGGTGAAGGTCGACACAAAGGCCTTGGCACTGCTGTAGATACTGGACACGGGGG
>CAJWDO010000052.1 GCA_913031555.1 uncultured Alphaproteobacteria bacterium
GGCAACAAGGCTGGCCAGACCGTCATTCTGCGTCGCGAAAAAGGCCACCAGCATCGCCGCCGTTATGACCACCAGATCGTCCGCCGTGCTGTGCATCGCCTCCCGCGTCTGGCCGAGGATCACCGCCGCCTTGTCACGATGCCGGAACAGCTGTAGCAGCACCAGCAACGGCATCACCACAACCACCGCCGACAGCGCGGTCAGGTTGAATGCCAGCGCCACCAGTAACACTGACAGAAGGACGATGACGAGCCGCCAGGCCACGGGGCGCAGACAATTCAGCGACAGTCGCAGCCGGTCCAGCGAGAAGTCACGGTTCAGCCCGACAAGCGTGGCGCAGGTGAAGAACAGCGCCGACAGCATCCCGATGGCGATGGCCATCCAGGCATAGACAGGTGCGACGAAATTCTGCCCGATGGCAAAGGCCACAAAGAAGGGCGACCAGGCGGACGAGGACACCATGCCCCGGATCACCGCTTCGGCGGCGGCGCGGCGGCGCGGCTGGTCCGCGTCCTCGGGAAGCGCCGCTGACAGCAGCGCGAAAGCACCGGTGTTGATGATACCGCCAAAGACATGCGCGGCAAGCTGTTGGCCGCCTGCCGAGGCACTGTCAGGAAGGGTGCCAAGCCGGCGCTGCGTGGCATGGACGGACGGCATTGTCATCGCCGTCGCCCTGACAAGCGCCATCGTCGGCAGCAGCGCGGCAAAGATCAGGACCCGCCGGCCACCTGCCAGAATTTCCGCACCACCGGGCAGTTTATCGAGGAGAAGCCACGTCACCGCCGCCAGAACGGCAAGGATCACCAGGCTGTCCCAGCGTAACCGCGCCATCGTCAGAAGAATGAACAGGCCAAAGGCAAATGCACCGATGCTGGCGACGAGGCCGTCAGGACGCACCGTTATAATGGCGCCGACAGCCGCCACCCATGCGACGGTAAGGCAGGCAAACCGCGTCTGGCGCAGGGCGGCGGTCAGAAATGGCAGGCTGGATCTTGCGATCATCGGGGCATCCGCGGGTGGCGATACCCGAGTATGACAGGTTTGACGGCCCGGCCAAGATGTGAATGCCCGGAGATGGAAACCCGGATGGCAATCACATGATGAAATCAATCATGCCGGCATGCTGTTCATGGCGCGGTCCTGCCGACCATGGATCCGAATATGGATCACCGGTCCGACCAGACAGCGAATTCGTTACCCGCCGGCTCGGTAAAATGAAACCGACGCCCGCCCGGAAATGAGAAGGTCGGCCTGACGATGGCGGCGCCATGCTGTTTGACCAGCCGTTCGGTTGCCGCCAGATCAGCGCTGTAGAACACAATCAGCGCGCCGCCGACCACTGCACCACCGGCATCGGCGCGGCTGGCCGGGTCGGCAGGACAGATCCCGCCATCAAGCCCGGCTCCGTAAAAGGCGAGGTAGGAATCATACTCCTCAAACTGCCAGCCAAAAGTTGCGGCGAAGAAGGACCGCGTTGCCGCAGGGTCCGCCGAGGCGAACTCGACATAATTGATTTTATGATGCTCTGGCATGGCGTCCTCTGGCATGGCGTCCCCGCCTTACGACTGGAACCGGATGTCACCGGACCACGACTGGCGATTCCAGTCTGGCGGTTGCAGTCTGGCAGGGGGGCGAAAACCCGGCAAATCACGATCGCGATATGTGGCTCAGGATGAGGCCTGATTTGCCGCCTGACATGGGGCCATAGAATTGCAGGGACAAAAAAAGGCGCTTTCGCGCCTCTTTCAGTGTGCCCCAACTAAAGGTTGAGACGGAGCTTTGTGTGGGTGCCATCACACAAAGCCGTGGAGGTCGCGGGGATCGTCCCGCGTCAATGATCGGCAGAAATTTATCGGCTACCCGAATCACGATAGAGAGCCGGCGAGGGAAAAGATTTTTCCACAGCCATCAACGATGAATCGCCGCGGATTGCTCGGGCGCGGATTGCTCAGGCGTGGATCTTGTTCCAATAGGGGTCCATGCCATAGCGGGTCGACATGAAATCGACAAAGGCACGGGTGCGTTTTGGCAGGATGGTTGTCTTCGGATAAACCGCATAAACGTCATATTCGGCCCATTCATAGTTGGCCAGAACCGGCTTCAGAAGACCGTTATTGATGGCATCGTAATGCAGAAAATTCGGAAGACAGGTGATGCCAAGACCGGCAATAGCCGCCTCGCGAAGTACATCGCCGTTATTGGCCGAAAGCTTTGGCGATACCCGCAGCACCCCGGGCTTTCCATCCGGCCCCCGATAGCGCCAGTCATTCGGCGCCTTGTCGTTGGAATAGACAAGCGCCGGCGCCGCTTCGAGGTCTTCGGGCCTGGTGATAGGTTGAAACTGCGCCAGAAAGTCCGGCGAGGCGCAGGGAATGTTGCGGACGGTCGAAATCTTTTTCGCGATCAGGCTGGAATCTGACAGCGCGCCAATCCTGATCGCAAGATCGAATCCCTCGGCGACCAGATCGACACGCTTATCGGACAGATCCATGTCAATCCGTACATCAGGATGCGCATGCATGAATTGCGAAATGGCCGAGGACATATGCGCCACGCCAAACGAAAGTGGCGTGCTGACCCTGAGCACGCCGCCAAGGCCTCCACCGGAATTGAGAACTTCCTGTTGCGCGGCCTCCAATTCGTCGAGTACCGCCTTACATCGCTCATAGAACCCCTGGCCAACCTCATTGAGGTACATTCGGCGGGTTGTACGTTGGATAAGAGGCGCGCCCAGCCTGATTTCCAGGTCTTTCAGGCGGCGGCTGACGGCAGACACAGCAATCCCAAGTCGTTCAGCAGCCTGAGTGAGGCTTCCTGTTTCGACCACCATGACAAATGCGCGGATTTCCTCGATCTGGCTCATAATGTCGCAGCTTACATTATTATTCTTAAAATTAGAATTATATTTTCCCTTAATCTATCTTTTTACTCGGCTCGGCAATAATTAGCTGTAATGCAGCCGTGGAGACCCGCCCCCCTCCCATGGTCGTCTTCTCTCCTGGTTGACGACACGGAAAAAATGGGCGAAAGGCAATCGTCATGAGCGGATTACATCGCAATATTCTTCGGATAGACGCCAGCATGCGCCGGCAAAAGTCCGTCAGCAGAATGCTGGCGGATGAAATGGTGGTCGCGCTTGGCGCGCGCAATTCGTCCGTTAATGTCATCAATCGCGACCTCGCCGCCGGCATTGGCATCGTCAATGCGGCATGGATCGAGGCCGAGCGTACATCAGAGGAAAACCGCACGTCGGACCAGCGCGCCCTGTTGACCCAGTCTGACGCGCTTGTTGCCGAACTTCAGGCCGCTGATGACATTGTCATCGCGACCCCGATTTATAATTTCAGCGTGCCGGCGGCGCTCAAGGCGTGGATTGATCTGATCTGCCGTGACAAAATTACCTTCGTTTATGAGAATAATTCTTCACGCGGTCTGCTGTCTAACAAGCGCGCTACGGTGATCGTGACGTCCGGTGGCACACTCGCCGACAGGGATATCGATTTCACCACCAGCTATATCCAGCACATCCTTGGTTTCATCGGCGTGAATGATGTGACAATGGTCGACGTTACCGGCCTGTCAAACAACCGCAGCAAGGTAATCGACGACGCCCGCCAGGAAATCAACGCTGTCAGCACCAGACAACTTGCCAATGGGCGCAGCCTGTCGGTTGCCGAATAAAGCCGCAAGGCATTCAATCAGATACCCCGAAAAGCCGGTCCCCGTGCCAGCCGGGCGCCTCGTCCGCACCGGCCCGTTTGATGCTGGAAGCTGTCTATGGTGCGGTATGGCTGTCGACAGCCTGACGCATCCAGCCCTGAAGCACAGCGATGGAATGCTCCGAATTGACGCCGCAGCGTGGATCAATCACCAGCGGTCCGGGACGGTAGCCGCGGCTACCAAGGCCTCGCTGTACTGATTCGACCAGCCCGATATCCTCGGCGACAGTGGTGTCACGGTCCTGACGTGCCAACTGCCGGACCACATCGGAATCCGCACCATCAACACTGTACCAGCCGCGCCAAACAACTACATGGTCCGCATCGATGGCGCGCCAGTGATAGCTGTTAAGCACATTGCCGGGATAGATCTGGAACGAGAACATCGGCCACAGGAACCATGAGGAATAGACACCGGCATAGGCATTTGATTCAAGGTCGACCGGATAGCTCATCGCTTCGAGATTCTGGCATTCGGTGGTGTGGCGAAGGCAATATCCCTGCGGCTGGATATCATAGGTTTCGGGCTTGATGATGCCCGTCGCGAAGGTCTGATGGTTCAGCGTGCAGTGATAGCATTCCGAGTAATTCTCGACCGACACCTTCCAGTTACAGGCTTCGGGAATCTCCACCCACTCCAGCGGTCGCAGCCGGTCGATCTGCGGCACATGCGCGGCAAGTTCATCGCGCACGCCGGGGAACCACTCATCCATCGGCCTTGCCGCAGGGTCGAGATTGACAAACAGGAAGCCGCAGAAATTTTCCGTCGGCACCCGTGAAAGGCAGATATCCTCGCGGGAAAACCCCTCCACCACCTTCATGTTCGGGGCGCCTGCGAGGGGGCGAAGGTAAAGCCGAATCGGCTTGGCGGATTGACCCGCGCCCGCCAGATACGCGATTTCGGCGTTTCGATCGGCTGGCAAATGCATGTCGAGGATGTCGGCGGCACCGCGCTTGCCGACACGGCGGCGATCCATCTTGCCGCCTCGACACCGGACGCCAACAGGCTGGCAAGCTGGCTGTGCCACTATCATCTTGCCGTCGATCCGGTGCCGGGACAGGGCGCGCGCAACAATGGCGGGCACGCCGTGCCGCCGTCGATACCCGGCCTTGGTGTGACACCGGATATTGACAGGCTGGGTGCGCCCGTTGCCATCTATGAATGAGACATCAACCCGGCACGATGAAAATAAGGAGACCGTGATGACCGCCAGCACCTATATGGACGATCTTGCCACCCGCGCGCGCGTTGTACTGCCGGCGGGTGGCTTTGGCAATTTTGATTCGGATGTCTTCATCCGCGAGGGCCATGGATCGCGTGTCATTGACGAGAATGGCCGCGAATTCATCGATTATCTGATCAGCTCCGGCCCGATGATTCTTGGTCACGGTCATCCCGAGGTGAATGACGCGATCCGCGAACAGCTTGACCGCGGCATGACCTTTTTCGCCAATAACAGCGCCGGTCTGGAGCTTGCCGAGGAAATCTGCCGTGCCGTCGCCTGCGCCGACCAGCTTCGCTATGTCAGCACCGGCGGCGAGGCCGACATGTACGCCATGCGGCTGGCCCGCGCGCATACGGGGCGGCAAAAAATACTGAAATTCGAGGGCGGTTATCACGGCATGTCGGCCGAGGCGCTGATGAGTCTGGCCCCGACGCGGCTGCAGAATTTTCCGCGCCCTGTTCCCGATTCCGCCGGCATCCCCGATACGGTCGAGGATGGCATTCTGGTCGCCCCGTTCAACGATGCCGATTTCGCCGCCTCGCTGATTGATGAACATGCTGATGACATCGCCGGTGTCATCGTCGAGCCGCTGCAGCGCCTGATCCCGCCGGCGCCAGGTTTTCTGGAGGCGCTTCGCGAAAAGACATCTCAGCATGGCATCGTGCTGATTTTCGATGAGGTGGTGACCGGCTTCCGGCTTGCCTATGGCAGCGCGCAGGAAGCCTATGGTGTCACTCCCGATCTATGCACGCTTGGCAAGATCATCGGCGGCGGCCTGCCGCTGGCGGCGATTGCCGGTCGCGAAGAGATCATGCGCCATTTCGACAAGGACGCTGTTGGTGCCGACGGCTTCACCTTCCAGATCGGCACGCTGAGCGGAAATCCGTTGGCCGCTGTCGCCGGTCTGAAAACGCTGGAGATCCTGCGCCGCGAGAACAGCTATGAGACGCTCTATGCCACCGGCAAGCGTTTGATGGCGGCAATGTCGGATCCCCTGACCGCCAACGGGATCGCGCATCAGATTGTCGGCGCGCCGGTTCTGTTCGATGTGATCTTCACCGCCACACCGGTGCAGAATTACCGCGATCTGCAGACTGGCGACGCAAGGCTCGCCGGCATTTTCAACAGCGCCGTTCGCGAGCGCGGTATCCTGAAACCGGGGGCAAAACTGTATCCGCATCTGGCGCTGAGCGAGGCTGACCTTCAGGAAACCGAAGCCGCCTTCGCCTTTGCCGCCGGCCAGGTTGCCGCTGCCATAGACGTGGATTAGACTGGTCTCCATGTCGCAGAACACCCCCGCGCCGCACCAGGATGTGCGGATTGAGGCAAGCTGGGGGGCCCGGCTTGCCGGCCAGTTTGCAGCACCACATATGGCGTCGCTGAGCGCCTTCCTGCGTGCCGAGAAAGTTGCCGGCAAACAGATCTACCCGCCGGGAAGCCAGATCTTCCATGCCTTCGAGCTGACCCCTTTCGACAAGGTGAAGGTGGTGATTCTTGGTCAGGACCCCTATCACGGGCCGGGCCAGGCGCATGGGCTGAGCTTTTCCGTAGCGCATGGCGTCGCCCCGCCGCCGTCACTGCAGAACATCTATCGCGAACTGGCGAATGATCTGGGACTTGCACATCCGGGGCATGGCAATCTTGAAGGCTGGGCGCGCCAGGGCGTGCTGCTTCTCAACAGCTGCCTGACGGTCGAGGCGGGGCGCGCCGGATCGCATCAGGGAAAGGGGTGGGAGCCCTTTACCGACGCTGTGATCGCTGCCCTCAATCGTGAGCGCGAGAACCTTGTTTTCATCCTGTGGGGGCGCAAGGCACAGGACAAGGGCGCGGTCATCGACCGGTCGCGCCATCTTGTCCTGACGAGCGTTCATCCCTCGCCGTTGTCGGCCTCGAACGGTTTTTTCGGCAGCCGGCCCTTTTCGGCGGCGAATGCGTATCTTGAATCGCATGGGATGACACCGGTGGACTGGACTCCGGTGGACTGGATCCCGGCATGACGCAGCCACCCACGGCGCGGTCAACACAGCTTGGCATTCTGGCGATGCTGGGGGCGGCGGTGACCTTCGGCCTTCAGGACGGTCTGTCACGGTTGCTTGCCGAGGCCTATAACGTGCTGAGCGTCGTCACCATCCGCTATTGGTTTTTCGCGCTTTTCGTCTTGGCCTTCAGCGCCAGCCGTCCCGGTGGCATCCGGGTCGTGGCCCACACACACCGGCCCATTTTGCAGATTTTCCGCAGCATTCTGCTGATTACCCAGATATGCACGGCTGCCTATGGCTTTACGGTCATCGGGCTTGTCAGCTGGCAGGTAATTTTCGCCAGCTATCCGCTGATGATCGCCGCTCTGTCGGTGCCATTTCTTGGTGAGAGGGTCGGCTGGCGGCGCTGGCTGGCGATTATCGCAGGGTTTGCCGGGGTTGTCTTGGCCCTTGATCCGGGCGGCGAGATTTTCGGCGTTTCGATTCTGCTGCCGCTGTTCGGGGCAGCGCAGTTCGCGCTCTACTGTATCCTGACCCGCATTGCTGGGCGTGTCGATTCCGCCGAGACCAGCTTTTTCTGGACCGCGATTGTCGGTGTGGTGGCCATCACGCTGATTGTGCCTGCCGCCTGGAACCCGCCTGTCGGCAGCGACTGGTGGTGGATGCTGTTACTGTGCCTTGCAGGGGTCGGTGGGCATTTTCTGCTGATCAAGGCGTTCGAGATCGCCGAAGCTGGCGTGCTTCAGCCATTCGCCTATTTCGGCATCGCCACCTCGGCCGCTGTCGGATATTTCGGCTTTGGCGATACGGTAACGCCGGCAATGCTGACGGGTGGCGGCATAATCATCGCCGCCGGCCTGTTCACCCTGTGGCGTGAGAGGGTGGTCGCAAGGCGCACCGCCGATAAAGGCTGATCAACTTCCCTGACCGGCAAGCCGCGGCATCGACACCGCCACCGTCATCCAGCAATTGTCGAATTCACCGCCTTCGACAAGCTCGACAGCCCAGTTGAAAAGCAGAACCTGCCCGGTGGAGGTTTCCATGAAAACATCAAATGTGGCGCGATTGTCATCGCCCGGTACCGCCACAATGCGGTGGCTGGCATGGTTCAGCATCGAACCATAGCCTGGACCTTTCAGCATGCTGGCAAACCGCGGCAAGGGGCCGGTCATCGCGCGGTTTCGCGGATGCGCGAAATTCCACGTCTGCGCAATGCCGAAATCAGGAGTGGGATTGTCATTGAATTGCAGCGCCTTCATCTGGATGGCGACAACTTCCTCGGGCGCGATCGACGGATCGGGGATGACAAGATCGGCGGCGCGCGCCGCAAGCCCCGGCAAAAGCAGACCCAGAATCATCACCAAGATCGGCAGGACGAATTTGATTTTCATTATTGCAGGCTCCTTTATTCCCCTCCGGTTGCGTCTTGTGGAGATGGGACCCCGCACCCACATCTGCAATCATGGCGGCACGTGACGGCTTGTGACATGGCGTCACGCCAGAATTATCAGGCCAGAATTATCAGGCCAGAATTATCAAACCATAATCAAAACGGGAGCGATCTTCATGAATGTCCTGATCCAGGGTGGCGGCCGCGGCATCGGCATGGCACTGGCACAGCGCGCGCTGGCGGCAGGCGCGACGCGATTGTTTGTGACGGCTCGCACACCCGAGGGCGCACCAGCGCATCAGATGCTGGCATCGGATGACCGCGTCACCTTTCTGCCGCTTGACGTCACCGACGAGGCAAGCATCGTGGCGGCGTCGGCACGCATCACCGATGTGGTGCCGCATCTGGACCGCGTGATCTGCACCGCCGGGATGTTGCAGCAGGGTGACATCAAGCCGGAGAAACGGGTTGCCGACCTGAAACAGGACAATCTGCTTCATCTCTATCAGGTAAACGCGCTGGGGCCGGTTTTGCTGGCGCGTGAGCTGTGGCCACTTCTGAAGGGCGATCACAGACTGCATTTCGCCGCCATATCGGCGCGTGTCGGCTCGATCTCGGATAACCGGCTTGGCGGCTGGTACGCCTACCGGGCCAGCAAGGCGGCGCTGAACCAG
>CAJWDO010000053.1 GCA_913031555.1 uncultured Alphaproteobacteria bacterium
AAGGGCCGCGAGGCGCTGTGGAATTACGTGCAGACAAAGAACATCGCCTACAGAACACGGTAGGGGTATATCAGCTGACTTACCTTTGATCCTCGCCGCCGAAAAGCGACAGTTTCAGCGGCCGTACCGCCCCCATCCAGATGGCGTTATCCCGGTGGTCTCGCAGTTCCGCCGCCGCATCCTCACCGGTGTTCGGATGGGTGAAAATGGTCAGCCCGTCCCGCCACAGCGCCATGAACGCCATCACCCCGGCGAACATATCATGCGGGTATTCCAGCTGAATGCTGAAATCGGGGTGCGGGCCGACGGGCCTTTGATGCCACCTGCCATAGGTGATGGCCGCCGTCTCGCCAAAGGCCTGTTTCATGTCGGCCACCAGCGCCTCGGCACGCGGATGGCTGGCGGCATCGAAATAGATATGGCTGTGCCAGCTTGCCGGCGTCGGATTGGTCATCGGTCACCCATCGACGCCTTCTTCGGGCTGGCGGTCCGACAGATCAACCCAGATCGTCTTCACCTCGCAATATTGATCATGCGCGTGAAGCCCGTTGTCACGCCCGCCAAAACCGGACTGTCGATAGCCACCAAAGGGCGTCGTGACATCCCCCTCGCCATAGCAATTGACGGTAACGGTGCCGGCGCGGATGGCGCGCGCCGCGCGAAGCGCCCGACCGGCATTCGCCGTGAAAACCGAGGCGGCAAGCCCATAATCACTGTCATTGGCGATGGCGACGGCTTCATCAAGGCTTTTCACCGTGATTACCGACAGCACGGGGCCGAAGATCTCGTCGGTGGCAAGCTTGCTGTCCGGCGCGACGCCATCGAGGATTGTCGGGCTGACGAAATTGCCCTCGACATCGCCGCCGACAAGCCTGGTCACGCCTTTGTCAGTGGCGGCCAGATAACCGCTGACCTTGGCGCAATGGGCATCATCAATCAGGCTGCCAAGATGGTTCGCCGGGTCCAGCGGGTCGCCCATCCGCCAGTCGCGAACCCGTGCCAGAATTTTCGGCATCAGCGCCTCGCGCACGTCTTCATGAACAATCAGACGCGATGTGGCGGAACAATTCTCGCCCATATTCCAGAAAGCGCCGTTCACCAGATGCTCGGCGACCAGGTCCAGATTTTCGGCATCATCCATGACGATGGCCGGGTTCTTGCCGCCACATTCCAGCACCACCTTCTTCAGGTTGGAATCGGCGGCATAGCGAAGGAAGCGCCGCCCGGTCTCGGTCGATCCGGTGAAGGACACCATATCAACTTGCGGGTGAAGGCCGATCGGCGCGCCGGCATCCGGGCCGGTGCCGGTAATCACATTGAGAACCCCCGCCGGCACACCCGCCTCCATTGCCAGTTCGGCGACACGCAAGGCCGTCAGCGAGGTTTGTTCCGCCGGCTTGACGATCACCGAACAGCCGGCTGCCAGCGCCGGACCGATCTTCCACGCCATCATCAGAAGCGGAAAATTCCATGGCAGCACCGCGCCGACAACGCCAATCGGCTCGCGAACGACAAGCGCCAGCGCGTCCTCGCCGACAGGTGCCGTCTGGTCATAGAGCTTGTCAATGGCCTCGGCATGCCAGATCAGCGTGTTGATCGTCTCAAGAAGATCAATCCCAGCGCAGTCACGAACAGGCTTGCCAGAATCAAGCGATTCAAGAACAGCGAGTTCATGCCGGTTGCAACGAAGCAGCTTCGCCAGCCGGATCAATACCTGTTTACGCTCGGCCGGATGCCGACAGCGCCACCGCCCGTCATCGAACGCCTCGCGTGCCTTGCCAACGGCGAAATCAACATCCGTTTCATCGCAGGCCGCCACCGACGCCAACACATCACCGGTGGCCGGATTGATGCTGTCAAAAGTGGCATCGCTATTGGCGCGCCGGAACGAACCATCGACAAAGGCTGTCGTCGCCGGAGCCAGATCGGCGGCAATGGCACAATATTCATCATGGGTCAGCAAATCGGACATCAGATGCCTCCTCTTTTGGCTTGCGCCTCATTCATCAATCCGTCGATGGTGCGGTTCATCACCGCGATCACCTGCGCCAGGCTGCGCTTTTCATCCTTGTTCAGGTCGCGCAGCGGGGCGCGCGGCGGACCGGCAGGAAGGCCACGGACGGCGCAACCATATTTGATGCATTGCAGGAATTTGCCGCCTTGCTCCAGCGTGCGCATCAACGGCAACATCGCCGACATGATCCGGCGTCCCAGCGCGAAATCACCATCGACAACACAGGTCTGCCACAGCGCCAGATGCGCCTCGGGTGCGAAATTGGAGCCGGCACAGACCCATGATTGCGCCCCCCACGCAAAGAATTCCAGCGCCTGGTCATCCATGCCACAGCTCATCTGGATATGCGGATAGTCGCGGGCCAGCATGTGAACCCGGTTGATATCACCGGAACTTTCCTTGATGGCGCAGAAATTCGGGCTGCGGCCCACCCGGTCAAGATATGCCTCGCTCATCTCGGCGGCCATCCGGCCCGGGTAATTATACAGCATGATCGGCAGGTTCGCGGCGCGGTCAATGGCCAGCGCGTGAAGCGCATTCTCACGCGGCGTCGGCTGTGCATAGGGCGGGGTTGTGACAAGCAGCGCATCATACCGCATCTCGTCGATAGCGACCGCCAGTTCCACCGATTCCTCAGTCCTGATCGCGCCAGTGCCGCCAATCATCGCAACACGGCCGGCCACGATATCCTGCGCACGGCGAAGCGATTCAAGACGTTCTTCGGCCGAATGGGCATAATATTCGCCAGTCGTACCGCCAATTATGATGCCATGAACGCCGGTGGCGATCAGATGCTCAAGGATCGCGGCAAAGCCGCCCCAGTCGATCGACATGTCGGGTGCCAATGGCGTGATAGCGGGTGTGTAGATGCCCCTGAATTTCATGATAGCCCCAAGTTCATGATAGCCCAAATTTCATGATGGATCTGATTTCATCATCAGACTGTTTCCCCCAATCATCCTGTCCTGAACCACATTGAGGCTCAGCCAAAATGTCCTAAATCATCACTGATCACAGGGGTTTCGGCAATAGCCGGAGTTCAGCACCAATCAGACTGGGGACAAGACAAATTCACACGCGGCGGGGACACCACAAAATGAAAAACAAGAGGTGTTCACAAATTAACAAAAATATGCGTTGTGAATATTCACGGCTACACAGCAACACTTTTCCTCGGGGTGTCCCGTCGTTTTTCCAACATTTCTGTAATGTTTTTCCGTATGTTCTTTTTAATAAGTTTGGGTAACCCTATTGGACATATGCCACCCCCCGTGGCAAACTGACACGGCCATGATGCGATTTTTCGGAAAGTGCCTAATTCTCTACGCAGTGATGACGGCCTCGATGACAACGGTGTCGGCGCCGGCCTATGCCGATAACGCATCGGGCCTGGGTCTTGGTTTCAAACAGATGCAAAAGCTGTGGAACGGTCTTGTTGAAAAGCCGCGCATGACGACATGTCGGCTTGCCACCCGGCAAACCTACAGAAAAAAGCAGATTTGTGTTTACGCCGGAGCCAATTTCACCTCCATCGCCATTTACAATGACGCTGGCGCTTTCTGTGCCGGCGAAATGCAGTGCAAATACAGACCCAATCGCGACAAGCGAATTTCCGATTACGTGGTTGCGTTCAGAAACTCGCAGAAATAGCTTTTCTGCTACACGCCGTCACCTTGCGATCACGGGACCGATCGCTCGTTCCGGTTATTTCTCCTATTGATAGTTGGATTTTTCGTTTATATTCTACTAATTCGTGATGACAGTCGTGGATCCGTAGCACTCATGGAAGAAACCCAGCTTTCAAGGTTCCTGTTCGTGCCTGAAGACGAACTAAAAAGTTACAGCGATTCGTTTGAATCGAGGGCGCGTGATCGGTTTATCGCCTATGTGAAGGAAATGTTCGAGCTTGGTTCGACCGATGAGTACGGTACGATGTTCCATGCCGACAGGATCGTGATCAACAAGCGTAACCGTCGCCTCCTCGATTACATTGAAGTAACGGCGCTGATCGACCGGGTTGAAGTGATTTCCCTGAACCAGGAAGTTACCGAGCGATTGATCCATATCATCAAGGTCGAGAAAGGGTTCGAAACCGTCCACCATGACGAAGCGAACAGCAAGGTAACCATTTCACTACCACCTTTGACTTTCAATCAGCAGTTGGAACTCAACGACGCCGCCATTGCAAAGCTGGGGCAGCTTGAACGCACATTCTTCGCCGTAAAGAGCCAGACGGGTCAGCAAATCAAGAAGGGTATCGAGAACGAGTATATTACCCAAATTGATTCCGCCAAGGTATCCAAGGAGATTGATCAGGTCATTGAGCATTACCTTTACAATGCAAGATTGTTCGCCATCGCCAAACGCGAGATGATTATGGGAAGCTTCAAGCCGAAGACAGACCTTGAAGTTGAACTCTATCCTCACATCAAGCCGGCGACAGATTTCCTGACAGCCGCCGCCGCCGCCCAGGCGAAGCCTCCGGAAGAAGAATCAGAGGAAGACATGACGATGGTCGAGTGACCATCCCGGCACCGCGCGCACCCAACCTGATATTGAAGCGGATATAAAACCGGCGTCAGCGGCGCGGCATGTAGCCTTGCCTTGCCAGCAGGTCGGGAAGCTCGACCAGTCGCGGGATCACATTGTCAGCTTTCACATCCTGATGCGGCCGATATAGCGGGTCATCGGCGATGCAGATGAAATCGGCAACGCGGGCATTTACCGCCGCCCCGAAATCGGCCCCTGTATCACCGATCATCAATGCCCGGGACGGGTCGGTGCCATGCACCGAAAGACAGTGTAAAAGCCCCTGCGGTTCAGGTTTGCCGCCATGCCCCGAGTCAGCCCCGATGATCGGGTGGAACAACGACTCGATTCCCAATTCATCAAGACTCCGGCGGGCGGAATCCTCACTGTCATTCGTCAGCACGGCAAGCTGGAAGCCGGAATCGGCAAGCCTTTTCAGCGGCGTCACCACATCGCCCTTTGGCACCACATTGCCATGGACATGCTCGCGGACAAGCCGTTTGGCCTCGGCACGGTAGCTCTCGTCATTATCCAGATCGATTGATCCCGGCGGCATCAAGGTCTGCCAGGCCGCCCTGATATCGGAGAAAGACCCCATTGCGAACAGGCCCATCGGGTCAATACTGCCGGACGCTTCGTCCACCCCGATGGAGGCGAGGAGTTTGCTGCGGGTGACGGTTTCATGGCATATCGCCGGTAGTCGCAGCATCGTGTAGTCGACCAGTTTCTCGACAACTGGAAACCAAGTTCCGACGAGGTCGAGAATGACTCCGTCCTTATCGAAGACGAGCGATTGGATCATGAAATTCAAACTCCTGTCAGACTCAGCGGGTCAACTGCCACCGGGGCGGCCATGGCTCTGCGTTACCGTATCGACGGTCGGGTAGACCCGCATGTTGTCGATAAAGGCGGCAAGCCGCGGTCTGTCGGCCAGCATCCTGTCACGGTCCGGCGCCCACCGCGTTATCATGAATAAATAGAAGTCGGCCGGCCCGGGTGCCGTACCGCCAAGGAATGGGACAAGCTGGGATTCCATATAATCCCACCACCTGTCGCCATCAATCATCGCCTTGTCACGAACGCCGTCAAACATCTCCTCAGGCGCATAGTAGTGCGTGTGGTGATAGCGGTGCATCGCCGGATACAGGCTGGTCGCCATAACCGCCAGATGCTGCCACATCAGATCGCGCTCGACCGTTCCTTCCGCCGGTGCCAGACGCGGAAACCGTTCGATCAGATGAATGAAAATGGCAACTGTTTCAATTATTTGGCGACCATCCGGCAGCACAAGAACAGGTATGCGCGCGAACGGGTTGACGGCGGCAAATTCCTCGGACTTGCTGTGACCGCGCGAGATATGGATGAATTCATAGTCAATACCGGTCTCGCGAAGCAGGCATTCAACAAAGAAGGATCCGGCCACCGACCGCCCCATCACCTTGTATTCAGCCATGTTCTGCCTCCTGTAAACCTGCCACGGACAGCCTCTGCCAAGGAAAGAGTGCCACGCCGTCACAGCCGGCGCCAGCCCCCGATATCAGATAGTCTGGCGTTATTCACATCGCCTATTTTATCAGCTTTTGATATGCTATGGCATGCGATCCGTCGACCCCCGCCATCTGTTGCAGTTCCACGAGATTATCCGCACGGGATCATTCACCCGCGCCGCCATTACGCTTGGCCTGACGCAACCGGCGCTGACGCGCAACATGAAGTTGATGGAAGGACGGCTTGGTTTCGAGCTGATGGTCCGCTCGCGACAGGGTATTATTCCGACGACCCTTGGCGCACGGATTCTTGAGGAAGCCAACGCCATCGTTCTGGCCGAACGCCGCATCAGCG
This sequence comes from uncultured Alphaproteobacteria bacterium, assembly GCA_913031555.1. Taxonomy (GTDB): domain Bacteria; phylum Pseudomonadota; class Alphaproteobacteria; order Puniceispirillales; family Puniceispirillaceae; genus UBA8309. Next base: position 6,386 of record CAJWDO010000053.1, read on the forward strand.
CGTTGACCAACACACTGAAACGCGGCTACGAGGCCGAGTTGCGGGTCGGCTGCACACCGACATTGAGCTTGCACGCCCTTGCCCAGCCTGTCGCCGATTTCGCCCGCGACAACCCGGCCATAAGGCTCGACATGCGCCAGGCGCATAGTGGGCTTCTTCCCGATATGCTGCGCGACGGGCTGGTCGATGTCGTGCTCGGCCCGCCGGAAATCGCCACGCAAGTGCCGGCAAGCCGGGTCACGCCGCTATTCGACAGCCGGGTGGTGATTCTCGCCTCGCGCTATCATCCGCTTGCCGGACGCAGCTCTGTCACCACAGAGGATCTGGACAATGCGCGCTGGGCGTTGCATCAGCCGGGGACGGGAATCAGGGACGCCACCGACACCCTGCTTCGCCAGCTTGGAGTCAGCGATGCGCTGCAGGCCAATGAATTGCCGTCCAACATGATCCTGTCGCTGTTGCGGCTTGGCGATCATCTGGCGGTGGTGCCGCGCTATGTTCTGAAAAACACGAATCTGGCAGGAGAGCTTGTACAAATTGCCGGCGATGTGCCGCGTGTGGCGCTTGGCCATGCCGCGATCAGGACTGAGCGGCCAGCATCGGGACCGATAGATCGATTCATTGCCAGCATGCAATCCCGGCTTACCGGTTTTGACGGGGTCTGATCTGGCGGCTGGCGCAATGAAGCCCGCGCTTAAAGTCGGGCCTACTTTCAAGACCAGACCAGCGTTCAAGGGCGGACCAGTGCTTAGCCACCACCCCTGATTGTCTCGTCAGGATTTGCGTCCGATGGTACCCGACACTTCAGCGCCAAGCTCGATAACCAGCGCGTTGCTCTTCAGATCGCCGTCGATCACCGCGGTGGATCCCACAGTCAACTCTTCAGTGACAAGCTTGCCATTGAAGTTGCCGGATAATTCCACCCGGCTGGCGTTGATCTGCCCGTTGAAGACACCGGTCGGGTCAAGGACGACCTCTACGGCGTTCAGTTCCCCTGTGAAGTGGCCAGCGATCAGGACCGGGGCCTCGCCCGCGTCCAGCTTGCCCTCCATCACCATGCCTTCAATAATCGTCGTTGCTGTGCTCATATCCCTGTATCCCTCGTTCGGACCGCGGTTGCCTTGTCCCGCCCTGTCCTCTTGATGCGCTTCCGTCTTGCGTCACCCACTGTTCAGGCCCGCCAAACCGTCATGGCTACTCTTCGGTTGCTTCCTCGACAGCGTCCGGCTCTTCCGACACCTCAGCCGTTGCTGCAGGTTCCTGCCAGTTATGGACAACCCGGCAGTTCAGCGCAGCGCCCCGGTCCATTTGCAGACTCTGATAATGGATCTCACCGGCAATCTGCGCTGTCTCGGTTGCCCAGATGCTGCCGGCCTGCATAATGCCGTCATAGGCGCCACCAATCACAACGAGGTCACTTGTCACTTGACCGGTGAACTTGCCAGTCGCGCCGATCGACAGCTTTTCAGCTGAAAGATCGGCCTCAACGGCGCCCTCGATCTCTATGGATTTGACGTTTGAAATCGTCCCGACAAACTTCGCGTCGGCTCCGATGATCGCTCTACTCCTGTCCATCCCTGTCTCCCTTATTTTTCTGCCTTGCCCGGCGCGATGCTATCTTGACAAATTCACCACGCCATTTCTGATGAAATGCGCTCAATGCTAGCGGCGGCGCTTACGGAATTTTGCCGTGACGTGCGCGCCATTCTCAACTTCAATTCCCTTGGTCTTGATCACCCCGTCAAAGACGCCGGTGTTGGTGATGCGCAGAATTTCAGTGTTCACTTCGCCATTCACCTTTCCGGACACTACCGTTTCCTCGGCCTCGATCGACCCCGTCAAAACGGCCTGGTCCTCGACAAAAAGGTTCCGACATTTGATCTCGCCGTCCACGCTGCCGGCCAGAACAATGTCACCAACCGACGTCACACTGCCGGTGATTCGCATATCCGTGTCGATCAGTGATGCTTCGCCAGCACTGGGACCGTTCTTTTTGTCACGGTCAAACATGGCATCCTCCTGTAATCACGCCAAAAAAAAATCTGGCCAATTTTCTTCACCAAATCACTAATGGAAAGGTAACAAAATTCGCATACTGTCGTTAACGGATTCGTAAGAACTCGTCTCGGCGTTTCGTCACCTTGGTAAACGACGAGCATTACAAAATGTTAAATGAAGTCCGGAAGTCTGTGATGGCTGAAGATGTAATCGACATTCGCAAACGTATCGAGGATATGCGCAACGAGGTATCGTCGGCGCTGACCGATGATGACGGGGTGGTGATTCCCTCACAACCGGCCGGCGAAATTGCTGAATTTTCGGTCCCCGGCGTCACCACGACGTCAGCATCGGCGGCTGTGGCACGTGAAGTCGCCGAACCCGCGCCGGATGCAGAAACGATGCGACGGACAAAAGGCGCGCTCGACGATGCGCTGCAGTTGCCGTCCTTCCAGCTGAATGTTCGTAACCAGGGCATGAACAAGGCACTGCTGTTCCTTGTCGGCTGTCAAC